>NZ_JBBOYW010000001.1:3007500-3307500 GCF_038008325.1 Lysinibacillus sp. FSL K6-0232
CCTTTCCCTCACGGTACTGGTTCACTATCGGTCACTAGGTAGTATTTAGCCTTGGGAGATGGTCCTCCCGGATTCCGACGGAATTTCACGTGTTCCGCCGTACTCAGGATCCACTCAGGAGAGAACGAACTTTCGACTACAGGGCTATTACCTGCTCTGGCGGACCTTTCCAAGTCGCTTCATCTAACTCGCTCTTTTGTAACTCCGTATAGAGTGTCCTACAACCCCAAGAGGCAAGCCTCTTGGTTTGGGCTCTTCCCGTTTCGCTCGCCGCTACTCAGGGAATCGATTTTTCTTTCTCTTCCTCCAGGTACTTAGATGTTTCAGTTCCCTGGGTCTGCCTTCAAGACGCTATGTATTCACGTCAAGATACTACGCCATTAAACGTAGTGGGTTCCCCCATTCGGAAATCTCCGGATCAAAGCTCACTTACAGCTCCCCGAAGCATATCGGTGTTAGTGCCGTCCTTCTTCGGCTCCTAGTGCCAAGGCATTCGCCGTGCGCCCTTAATAACTTAACCGTCGGCTTTCGATATACATCGTTATCCAGCGTCAGCTTCATTCGCTCGCTCAGTCACGTACAGAGGTACGCTCCTTTACTCACTCAATCGCTTCCTTGTCTAACTCGTATCTCAAAACCCTTAAATTATTAAGCCTATAAAAAACTTAAAAAATAAATGTGTTTGTTACAATTTCAATGTCGTTTTATCCAGTTTTCAAAGAACAAAGCTACTACCTGCTTCTACTTCTTCGTAGCTTTGCGACGAAAGCGTAGCGACAGGAGCACATATATGAAGTATTTCATTCGAAAGAATGAACCTTCAAAACTGAACAGCAAAACGTAATCGTACAAACCCAAGGTTTGTATTCCGAAAATATCCTTAGAAAGGAGGTGATCCAGCCGCACCTTCCGATACGGCTACCTTGTTACGACTTCACCCCAATCATCTATCCCACCTTCGGCGGCTGGCTCCAAAAGGTTACCTCACCGACTTCGGGTGTTACAAACTCTCGTGGTGTGACGGGCGGTGTGTACAAGGCCCGGGAACGTATTCACCGCGGCATGCTGATCCGCGATTACTAGCGATTCCGGCTTCATGTAGGCGAGTTGCAGCCTACAATCCGAACTGAGAACGACTTTATCGGATTAGCTCCCTCTCGCGAGTTGGCAACCGTTTGTATCGTCCATTGTAGCACGTGTGTAGCCCAGGTCATAAGGGGCATGATGATTTGACGTCATCCCCACCTTCCTCCGGTTTGTCACCGGCAGTCACCTTAGAGTGCCCAACTAAATGATGGCAACTAAGATCAAGGGTTGCGCTCGTTGCGGGACTTAACCCAACATCTCACGACACGAGCTGACGACAACCATGCACCACCTGTCACCGTTGCCCCCGAAGGGGAAACTATATCTCTACAGTGGTCAACGGGATGTCAAGACCTGGTAAGGTTCTTCGCGTTGCTTCGAATTAAACCACATGCTCCACCGCTTGTGCGGGCCCCCGTCAATTCCTTTGAGTTTCAGTCTTGCGACCGTACTCCCCAGGCGGAGTGCTTAATGCGTTAGCTGCAGCACTAAGGGGCGGAAACCCCCTAACACTTAGCACTCATCGTTTACGGCGTGGACTACCAGGGTATCTAATCCTGTTTGCTCCCCACGCTTTCGCGCCTCAGCGTCAGTTACAGACCAGAAAGTCGCCTTCGCCACTGGTGTTCCTCCAAATCTCTACGCATTTCACCGCTACACTTGGAATTCCACTTTCCTCTTCTGCACTCAAGTCCCCCAGTTTCCAATGACCCTCCACGGTTGAGCCGTGGGCTTTCACATCAGACTTAAAGGACCGCCTGCGCGCGCTTTACGCCCAATAATTCCGGACAACGCTTGCCACCTACGTATTACCGCGGCTGCTGGCACGTAGTTAGCCGTGGCTTTCTAATAAGGTACCGTCAAGGTACAGCCAGTTACTACTGTACTTGTTCTTCCCTTACAACAGAGTTTTACGATCCGAAAACCTTCTTCACTCACGCGGCGTTGCTCCATCAGGCTTTCGCCCATTGTGGAAGATTCCCTACTGCTGCCTCCCGTAGGAGTCTGGGCCGTGTCTCAGTCCCAGTGTGGCCGATCACCCTCTCAGGTCGGCTACGCATCGTCGCCTTGGTGAGCCGTTACCTCACCAACTAGCTAATGCGCCGCGGGTCCATCCTGTAGCGATAGCAGAACCATCTTTCAACTCAGAAACATGTGTTTCCAAGTATCATTCGGTATTAGCCCCGGTTTCCCGGAGTTATCCCCAACTACAGGGTAGGTTACCCACGTGTTACTCACCCGTCCGCCGCTAACGTCAGAGGAGCAAGCTCCTCCTCTGTTCGCTCGACTTGCATGTATTAGGCACGCCGCCAGCGTTCGTCCTGAGCCAGGATCAAACTCTCCATAAAAAGAAATTTGATTTGCTCAAATTGTTTTGCTGGCATCTCATCTTCATTCGATGTCCAAAATTATTTCGTTCACTTACCAAAGTAAGCTACTAAAACTTATTGATTACGTTTTGCTTGTTCAGTTTTCAAGGTTCATAGTTTGTTTCAGTCTTTTTTAGCGACTTTATTAATATAACTTGTTTTTAACAAGAAGTCAACAACTTTTTTCAAAACTTTATTTCCAAGTGTTCCCTCTTGTTAAGGACAAGTAATAATATATAATATCGCACCTTAAAAATCAAGCATTTTTCGCAAAAAACTTAAAAATCTTTTTTATATCGATAACAAACAATAGAATACCTGCTAATACAATCATCCCACCAATGATTTGTGTTGCAATTAAATACTCTTTAAAAATAAACCATGCTAAAATAGCTGCTCCTACAGGCTCAAACAATATAGCTATTGAAACGACGTTCGTACTAACATATTTAATTGACCAATTAAACAGCGTATGGCCCAAGAAATTAGGTACTAGCGCTAATAATAAAAACCACAGCCAATCCATTGAAGAATGAGGCATTAATGATTCCCCTTTTATTAGTACATAAATCAGTAAAGTAATCGTACTAACAACATAAACAATCATTGTATAGGTCATTAAAGATAGTCGTTTACGTACATCCTGTCCCAATAAGAAATAAACTGTAACAAGCGCACAGGCAATAAGAGCCAATATATCGCCATAAAATGCAGTACCACTTACTTTAAAATCACCCCAGCTAATTAAAACACTTCCGCTAATAGCTATTGCCCCTGCTATAATTGTTTTCATCGTGATTGTTTCTTTAAAGAAAAAATATGTACCGACAAACGCAAATAATGGTTGTAATGTTACAAGCACCGTTGAGCTTGCTACTGACGTATAGTTAAGTGATTCAAACCATAAAATAAAATGAAATGCTAAAAATATTCCCGCAATTGAAGAAAAGAACCAATCACGTTTACTTAACTTTGTTAACTCCTTTGTGTACTTCCCCAAAAACAATGGTGCCATAATTAACACAGAAAATAACATTCGATAAAATGCAATAACACCAGATTCTGCTTGCGCTAATTTAACAAAAATAGCGGATAAAGATACTGAGATAACTCCTATTATAATAGGGATATATGGATGCATTTTAGGCTTATCCACTATGTCCCACCTCCATTAAAGATACTTATACTTCCTTACTTTCGTAGTGTACAATACAAAAAAGCAATGTACATATAATAATGACAGCTTACATATCTCTTAGCAATACGAAATATCTATGGAGGGTTGCGTATGAACACATTATTAGAAAATATGATTACATATGAAGTTGGCATAAAATTAGTGATTGCAGCCACATTAAGTTTAGTGATCGGTATTGAAAGGGAATTAAAAAAGAAACCTGTTGGATTAAAAACAAGCTTAGTGATTGCCACCTTTAGCTGTTTACTCACAATCATCTCTATCGAAACTGCATATTCAACCCCTGCTAGGGATGATATTAACATTACAATGGACCCTCTTCGCTTAGCTGCACAGATCGTTAGTGGAATTGGCTTTCTTGGAGCAGGCGTTATTTTAAGACGGGGCAATGATAGCATTACAGGCTTAACAACTGCTGCTATGATATGGGGAGCAGCAGGTATTGGAATTGCAGTTGGCGCAGGTTTTTATATGGATGCGACATTAGCAGTAATTATTATTGTTTTCGGCATTGAGATTTTATCACCTTTCCTTATGAAAATTGGTCCTAAACGTATTCGGATGCGAGAGATTTCATTAAAAGTTCAAATTGATGATGCCAAGAATACTGAGTCCTTTCTATTATTTTTAAAGGACAATAACATCATCATTGAAAATATTCGTATTAAAGACGTGCCTTTAAAAAATGATGATGTTTTACATGAGCTGGATTTGCGTTTGTCCTTAATTGTTTCCGATAATTTATTATCCTTTTATCATTCATTACGAGAACTATCTTATATAGAAAAAATCGAAATGGAAATTTTAAACTAGCTGGAGGATTTGTATGACAGAACTATTTAAACTACTAAAAGACGGTAACAAACCTTCCCTACTAGCAGCATGTGTAAATGCCTTTTTAGGGATTATTAAAGGCATTGCTTTTTTCTTTACAGGAAATGTTGCGATGTTTGCAGAAATGATGCACTCGCTTGGTGATGCAGCAAACCAATTATTTGTTTATATCGGCTCAGCACTTTCTAAAAAGCCACCTACCAAGCAATTCCCAAGTGGCTTTGGCCGTATTGTTAACTTAGTATGCTTATTTGCCGTTATTATTGTGGCAATTCTTTCGTATGAAACAATTAAGGAAGGATGGCATCATTTTCTACATCCTACAGGGGAATCTAGTGGGATACTAATTGCACTTGGCGTATTATTAATAGGGATTATTTTAGAAGGTGTGGTGCTTGCCAAAGCAGCTGTAGAAGTATTACATGAAGCAGGGCAAGAAAAGGCTGGTATCGCAGCGATTCCAAAAGCATTCGCTTATTTGAATCGTGCAAAGCCTGCAACAAAATTAGTTTTTATGGAAGATTTAGTAGCTACTAGCGGGAATATCCTAGCCTTTGCTGCAATTGTTATTGCTTACTTTACAGGATGGGGTAGAATAGAAGGTCTTGTGTCAATGATTATTGGAGCAATGATGTTTTATGTTGTCGGGAAAGTTTTCTTAGATAATGCTCGTGGCGTCATTGGCGAAACAGATGAAGAAATGTTAAATCATATTGCTCATCTTGTTATGGATGATCCAAATATTAAGGATATTGTGCGCCTTGAGGTGATTAAAGAAGGAGAATTTTTACATGTGGAGCTTGTCGCTGAAGCTGACCCACAGTTATCGCTAGCCTTTTTAGATGATGTTCGTGATCATTTAACAGAGGTACTATTAAGTCAAAAAGGTGTCGCCAAAGTTGCCATTTTGTTTGATGAGGATGATGGCAAAACAAGCTGGGTGCATGCTGATCGCTCTATGTAAACACGTTAAATAGCCAATTGCCATATTTCAGGCAGTTGGCTTTATTTTATACAAGTCTTAAGCGGTCTTGTTGATATGGGCTTTTCTCATTATTACTTACATATTCAGGTATATGCTCGTAGCTCATAAAAACATGATTCGTAATCATAAAAGTCAGTAATTTATGAAAAGCAATAACCTTTCTTGTACCTTGTTGCTGAATAACAATTTTTGAAAACTTTAAGGAAGCTTGTCTATTGGCTAAAGCGTATTCTTCTGCATTCTGCAGAGCTCTACCATCCACATGACACCCCAATACAAAATTTCCAGCAAAGGAATCTTTTAAAACATTCGGATGCATAGATTGATAATGCACTTCTGTAATAGCATCTTCCTCTTTCATTAAATGACGCGCTACTAAATAATGTTTTAAAGCGCCTTTCAAGTCAATAGCAATTGCCGTATCCGCTAAAATCGTACGATAATAAACAGGTATAATTTCTGTCTTTCCTAGATAAGGCTTTACTTCTACAATGATTTCTCCAGAGGGACGAACAAATAATTGTGCAATTGCCTTATTGTCACCATCTGAAAAAATAATATTTGTTTGTCCAAAATGTAAGCTTTTGAAAAATACGCTTTGATCAACAATATACCCTGCGACAATTTTATCATTTTCAATTTGTAGTGATTTCGCTTCAATTCCCAATACTTCTACACCATTTTGCATTTTATAGACATGCGGCTGAAATGGCATCTCTTTACAATTTAATGTAACAATACGGCCTTCAAGCAATTGCTTCAACATTTGACCTCTCTCCTTTGTGTTTAATCGTGTATTTATTTTAATAAAAGCCACTGAACAAATTTACAAAAAAAGCAGAAAAACGACAAAATATACTTCACATTCTATATAAGTAAAAAGAATCAATATATCATACAATTATCCCTTTTTTAAATTAACTAAATTTCTATTTATCATTATATTATAGGTCTTAAGAAACTTCTACGACAAAATACAACATAAATCGTTAATTTTTCTTAATCTTTTATCCATAAAAAAATGCGAGGCTATAGTAAATAGCCTCACATTTTTTATAATTAAAGAGAATTTTGTAGAATTGTTCGTACATCTTCATCTTGTAATTTATGAAAGTTTCCAAAAGGTCCATTTTGCATGGCATGTTCAATAATTTGCGGGAATTTTACAGCATCAATCTGATAATCAGCTAAACGATTTGGCGCACCTAATGATGTCCAAAATGCCGATAAACGATCAATGCCTTCATAAGCAATCTCTTCTACCGTCTTTCCTGTTGCATCCACACCAAACACTCGTGTGGCAATGCCAGCAAAGCGTGCTGGATTAACTGGCACATTTAAGCGCATCCAGTGTGGCTGAAGGATTGCTAAGCCTCCTGCATGCGGAATATCATAAATAGCTGATATAGCATGCTCAATATTATGAGAAGCCCAATCGCCTCGTGAACCAATTGATAGGAATCCATTTAATCCAATTGTACCTGCTAATAAAATTGTTTCACGCAATTGAATGTTTTCTAAGTCCTCTAGCAATTTCGGAGCTGTTGCTATAATTGCTCGTAATACGCCTTCACACATTTCATCCGTAACTGGTGTATTCGTTGTGTTATGGAAGTATTGTTCAAAGATATGTGACATCATATCAACAATGCCATAAACAGTGTGGTTTCTTGGTACTGTCACTGTATAGGCAGGATTTAATATTGAAAATTTTGGGAATACTGCTGGGCTGCCCCAGCTTAGCTTTTCCTCTGTAGCAGCATTTGTAATCACTGAGCCTGAGTTCATTTCAGAGCCTGTAGCAGCAAGTGTTAATACCGTACCAAGCGGCAATGCTTCTTGCACAAACACTTTACGTTGCACAATTTCCCAAGCATCAGCATCATACTTTGCACCTGCAGCGATTAATTTTGAACAATCGATTACAGAGCCTCCACCAACTGCAAGCACAAGGTCGATTCCTTCCTTTTTACAAATATCAATCCCAAGGCGTGCTGTTTCAACACGTGGATTCGGTTCAACGCCACTTAATTCAAAAATAGTTTTGTTTGCCTCTTGTAATTTCTCTATTACTGCATTATAAACACCATTTTTCTTAATGCTGCCACCGCCATATACAACTAACACCTTTTGACCATATTGCGCTAGCTCCTTTGGCAGTTTGTCTAATGCATCTTCTCCAAAGTGTAACTTTACTGGATTATAAAATGTAAATGAATCCATATTATTCGCCCCTTTCTAGTTGAATTTTCTCATAATTTTACTGTGGAACGCAAAGATTTAAGATTCATTTACTATAAACCATATAATCATTATAAATCTGCTGAATTTTCTTTGGAATTGGTACATTGATTTCTGCTAATTTTTCCTGTATATGCTTATAGTATCTAATACAATCTTGCTTTTTATTTTGCTTAATTAAAAACTCCAGTAGCAGGAACATATAATGCTCATTGAATTCATCCATTTCTAGCATCTTTTGCAAACAATTTAATTGTAAAAGTGGGTTAATAGCTGCTGTTTTTTGGACAAAGGTTTCAAGTATATGCAAGACCATTTGTTTTAAATGGAATTGAATTGATATTGCCCAAGAGTATTCCTCCTCTGCTAAAAAATCGCCCTCATAGCAATTTAAGAGCTGCTGAATAGACTGTTCATCGTGCTTTTCCCGCTCAATCAGTTGAATAAGTTCATCATAGTCACTATCAATTTCAATATTTAGTTGGTAGTGATTATTCACTAATTGAATCGGGTCCTTACCGCCATTTTCCTTTAATAGTTTACGCAGTTGATAAATGGTTGTATGTAAATGATTAGCTGCTTTCTCAAAATCTAATGTTGACCATAGCTCTTCTATAAGAATAGCATTTAGCATCGGTTTTTTATGATGAAACCATAAATATAAGAACAGCTCACGAGCTTTTTTTGTACGCCACTTCACAATCTCCTTTTGTGCATTCAATAAATAAAAACTTCCAAATGTATGAGCATATAAGAGAGATGTATGTTTCTCTGGTGTTGTGTGTGGTTGCCGTAATTGCCACTTTTGCTGTGCTTTTGTTAAAGCTTTAATAAGTCGCTTTTCATGAACAGGCTTTAATAAATAATCTGTTGCCTCTATATCAAAAGCATCCACCGCAAACTGGGTATGGGCAGTGACAAATATAATTTGTAAAGATGGTTGCTTGACCAATAATTGCTTTGCCACCTGCAAACCATGTGTATCAATCATTTCAATATCTAAAAAAACTAAATTGATAGTTTCCTTTTCAAGTAAAGCAAGCGCATCTATGACATTTGTAAATGCTCCCTGAATAGAAATTTCAAATTCCGTTAATTGTTGTAATATAATACGTAGAACATCGATCGCTATTTTTTCATCATCAATGATTATTACTTTCATGCTCCATCACCCTCTGGCAATAATATTAGTATCGTTGTTCCTTTTCCTTCCTCACTATATAAACGAAGACTTGCATTTTTCATTAATTTGAATTTTTTAATGGATTTGTAAAGCCAATACGAGAGCCCTCACCGTTCAAAAGCTGTTGTAGCTTTTCATCCGGTATTCCTACACCATTATCATAAATTTTAATGCGAACAAACTGCCCCTCTCGCTGAACACTTACCTCAATTGCTCCACCCTCCATTTTTTTAGAAATACCATGCACAACGGCATTTTCCACTAATGGCTGGATAGATAGGGCTGGAATCATTAGCTGGATGGATTCATCAATATCATATTTAACAGTTAAACGATCTACAAAGCGCATCTTTTCAATATAGAGATAAGCCTTTACAAGCTCGATCTCTTCCTCTATTGATACCATACTGTTTCGATAATGCACATTAAGCTTTGCACGGAAATAAGTGGCTAAACAATAAAGCGCCTCTCTTGTGTCATCTATATTCGTATAGCTCAAGCCAATAATCGTATTTAGTGTGTTATAAAAAAAATGCGGTGTTACTTGTGCATATAAATAATTCATTTCTACCTCAATCGCGTCAATTGATGATTGCCGAACAGCCAATAAGGATTCAATACGAATTAGTAATTCATCCATTGCTACAGGCTTTTGTAAATAATCATTAGCACCAACCTGCAATGTTAACACTAAATCAGAATGCTTCATAATAGCCGTTAATACAATAATAGGAAGCTCTAACATATCATACTGTTTACGTACCTGCTTACATAACTCATAGCCAGACATACCGTCCATCATTAAATCAATAAGCATACAATCCACTTCATTTGTTTTTAGATAAGCAACTGCATCAAAGCCATTATCTACAGCTATCACTGTATAACCTTTTAAAGCTAACACATCCGCCAATACTTTAATATTAATATGGTCATCATCGACAACAAGAATCTTTTTATCATTGCCTTTATAAAACAATGGTAAATCAAGTTGCAATACTTCATTTTCCAACTGCACAGCTGTCGTTACGAAATTCTGATCACTATTTACTAGCTCCTCTGTAGCTAACGGCATTGTAAATGTAAATGTTGTGCCTTCTCCTAGCAAGCTTGTCACATAAATAGCACCATCTAATTTTTCTACAATATTTTTAGCAATACTCAAGCCTAAACCAAGTCCCTCTTTTTGACCATGTTTCTTTACCCGATAGAAAGCAGTAAAAATATGCTCTATATCTTGAGCTGGAATACCCGCACCTGTATCATTCACTTGAATGACCATGTGTGATTGCTGAACATGTGCTGTAACAGTAATTTCACCCACTTGTGTATGTTGTAGAGCATTATGTAATAAATTATAAAGCACCTGCTTAAAGCGCAATTCATCTGTTAGCATATGTGGCAATGCCCTATCAATTTCTGCTATTAACCGCACATAACTGTTTTTAGGCATAATATTTTGGATTTCTGCTACTACTTCATTAATAATCGTTATTGGAACAGCGCGTGGTGCAACCCATATTTCTCCTGTCATATGAGTAGAGGAAAATAGTAAATCCTCCACTAAATGCCCTAAACGCTGTGTAATATTATGAATTAAAATGACCTGCTCTTGTTGGACACGCTTTAATGGTCCCTGTGCCCCCTCCATTAATGATTTGGACAAATTAACAATGCCATTTAATGGCGTACGTAATTCATGGGAGGTTTTCAGTAAAAACTCATCCTTCATTTGATTGTGTAGCATTAATTCTTCTGATAAAGCTTGTATTTTCATAAAAGCGTTATTTGTACGATAGTTTAATAATGAAGCAAAGCCGAGTAATATCATGACAAACAAGGCAATTTCACTATAATCAATCGGTATGCTTACTAAAAAATTCAGGATAAGCAAAATAGCATAACAACAAACAGCCGTAAAAACAATTAAAACATACCTCGCTCCCTCCAGCCGCTTCATCATCACCCGAATAAGCATCCATATATTGTATACAATCGCTGGCGCCGTAACAGTAATATAGAGTAAACGCCTATAAACAACCTCTGCCTTTGAAGCCGCTCTCTCATTACCAGTAAGCGGATTATAAATACTATACATTACGAAAACAATGCTCATTAAAATAATGGCAGCGTAAAGAATTCTTTTTTTCGTTAGCTGTGGATACATATAATAAATAAATAGTGTTAAACACATCAGAGCTAATGGTAAAATGCCTAGCTGCAAACGGAGCTGATTTGCTATATGTGTGATTGGCACTACTAGAAAAAACACTTTTTGATTAATAAACGACATATATAAACCTAGTAAAATTGTAAAAAGTCCAAAAAATAATTCTTCCTTACGCTTGCGGTTTTGTGCATAAGAAATAATATAAATAATGCCAATTACGATATAGCCCACACTCACTAAAACATCTGTGAACACTTTTATATGATAGTGGTATTGGACAGCCTCTGCTGTGCCAAATTCAATCGGATAGATAATGCCTGCCTTTGGTAGATGAAAATTAGCAACTTGTATAAGCACATCTATTTCTTGATGTTTGCTTTGTGTAACTACTGTATAGTTATCACTATTTTCAGATTGATAATGATTTGAAGCAGGGCTAGGATTGCCCTTTCCACCCACCTCTAAACCGTTGATAAAAATACGACTAGCATGACGAATTGTTCGAATATATAAACCATATTGCCCTTCTACTGGCACTGTCACCTTTAGATGATACGTCCCAATAGTCAGTCCCTCTTTATTAGGCTGTACATATTTTCCCCAATTTGCTGGCACTGGAATCGAAACGCGTTGTGCCTTATATGTAGCCAGCGACTCTTGCGGGGAAATTAAAATATTTGGATAGAAGGCCCACTCTCCATCTAGTTCGACCAATTGATTGTTTTGTAATTGCTCTGCCCCAATCGTTACAGCCCCATCCTCTACAATTTTAAAGTTTTGATCGAACAGATACTGCCAGTTACCAAAGAAAAACGTAATACTAAACAGCATGATAATACCAACAACTATGAAAATATTTTTCTTCATTATCATGCCTCCTTTTAAGCATACTATCATAAAACGTTTGAACAAAATCTGAACAAACAATATGGCTTCATGGATAGAGTTTCCATAAGAAAGCACATTAATTGTTGGATCATAATCTCAACAATTAATGTGCTATTCATTTTATACTATGGTTGGGCAGCAGCTTGAATGTCAAAGAAAGCCCAATGATCTGTTGGAATATCCTTAAAGATGGGTTCTGCTTGCTCAGTCGATATGGAACGATTAAAAATTCGGTTTAATACCTTTACTGCCTGAGCGCGCGTTAGCTTTTCCTCAGGCTTAAATTGTCCATTGTCAAAACCAAGCATAATTCCCATTTCACTTATGCGATCAATTTCCTGCTTCGCCCAATGCATAGAAGCTACATCACTATATTTTTTATCACTAGCCTTGCTATCGCAATAGGATGTAGTCGCAGGTTCTTTTAAGCATTGTTGATCAATCCAGCGCACAGCAATTACTGCCATCTGAGCTCTAGTCATTCCATCATTTGGTCCAAATAACTGGTTATCATACCCTTGCATCATCCCTTTTGTTCGGATATATTCAATATCATTTTTAGCCCATGAATTGGCTATATCTGTATAAAATAGCTGGGATGCTGCTGGTATATGATTATCGCTTAAATTTCTTGCCAGCATTGCTGCCATTTGTGCACGTGTAACCTTGGCATTTGGACGGAACGTACCATCGTCATAGCCTTGAATATATGGCGCGGGCTTTTTCTCTAGCTCTATTGGTTCCTGTTCTAGTTCATCTTGCTGCTTTTTATATACTAACAAAAAAGTAGAGAAATGCTGTACATCAAAGACAATACCTGCTTGTTCCCTATTAAATTCCGCTAAGTGTCCATGTAGAAATTCAGATGTATCATTACTATGCTCTACATACACTAGTATATGTTCCTGCTGTATGGATGGCAGATTTATAGGTAATGGCAGTAATAATGTAACATTACGATTTTGTAGATTTGTCGTAATTGTTATTGGTTGACCGATAAGCGCTAACTGTGAATCATTTCCTTGTTGCGCGCGTTCCTCAATAGCATTTTGTAATAGCGTATCCTTTACAGGGGTAATATAAAAATAGATAGCTTCATTAAAATCTGCTATTGAAGTAAACGGAATATCAATTTTAACCGTTCCCATCGTTATACCAAAGTTTAGTTTACCTTCAGCCAATCGTTCAACCGCTTCCTTCGCAAGAATCACTCTTGTTTCATTAGCTGATGGTTCTAAGTCTGGAATCACAATAGTAAATCTTTTATCCTCTCTGTTCATGAACTGTTGTAGCAGTTCCTCTAGATTGTTGGCAGTAACATTGATTGTATCTATCAAACTACCATTGTTATCTTCACGCGTTATGATAGCTCGTGCTAATATTTTATCTGGATTGTTTGGGTCTACGATACTCACATAAGATGGATCATTTGGTGTCATCGGGTCTGGGCTTGGAGGCGAGGTGGATGATCCACCATTATTATTTGGTACACTATTTTTCGACCATAAAGCAAACAATACTACATGCGCTTTCCCCATTTGCATTGTTTGCCCAGCTTTATACGTAGTCCCTTTACCATCCGCCTGCGTATTCCACCCTACAAAAGTATACCCTGCCTTCATCAGATTCCCTGTATTCCCTAAAACAGTAATCGTTGCTTGCGATTGATACTGTTTCGAATCAATGGGAACTGTGCCTCCCTCAGCTCCATTACCTATATACGTAATCGTGTATGTCGCCTGTGCCTTTGTCGTAAAATTCCACATCGTACGATCTACAATACCTTCATAGGCATTACCTGCTAGGTCTATAAATGCACCTGCATCAATTTCAACGCTATACATTGTCTGATGGGCAAAATCCATTGTAGGATTAATTGTTACAATATTAGCTGCTACTGAAACATTTGCCTGTGTAGCCTCAATTGTTTCAATTATTTGACTGTCTGAAGCATTGCGAATCACAATATTTTTGCCTGCTACAGGTACAACGCTCTTATCAAATGTTAATACTAGATTATCTGTAGGCTCTATATCCATTGCTTGATGTGCTGGAGAATACGTTGTTGCTTGTGGTGGATTTTTATCAATTATCACAATTGCTCCAGCAGAAACCTCTGTTACTTGTGAACCTAAATTCCCTGCCAAATCTTGAAAATCAATTGTAAAATAAACAGCACCATCAGCATCTCCTGACTGCAATGTATAGCTTGCCTGCCAAGTCTTGGCATCGCCATCATCTTGATCATGTACATTTGCAGGCTGCCCTTGAATCGTTACAAGCGGCAGTTGAATATCCTCACTTGCAACAATGTCTATTGTAATGATGTCACCTACTTTTGCAACGGCTGGATTGGCATTATTAGAGGTCATCGTTACCTGATCTAAAGCTGGCTTTGTACTATCTGCTATAACGTAGCTTCCATCCGTAACTTCTGTTACCTCTACTGCCGAATTACCGAGTAAATCTTGAAAATTCAATGTGAAAGGTACTGCTCCCTCGATATCGCCCTCTTCGATAACATATGTTGCTTGCCAATTTCGTGATGAGCCAGTGACAATTGCCGTATTTTCTGCAATCGTCACTACTGGTGCTTGGATATTTTTATCTGTTTCTACTGTTAAAGTAATTGTATCGCCTATTTTAGCCTTTGTTGGGTCTGCATGACTGGATTGAATATTGATCCCTGTTGCTTGTGGCGGTGTTTTATCAATGACAAATGTAATAGTTGTTGTGTTACCTGCGCTATCTGTTACTACTACAGTATAATTTCCAGATGTACTGATAGTCGCTCCATTTGTGAAGGTTGCTCCATTTAATGTAGCTGTTCCTTCATTAAAGCTAATTGTTACATCTGTGTTATACACACCACTATTCGTAACGCCTGTTATAACTGGTGGTGTTGTATCTAATATAATTGTATTTGATAATGTATTTGATATATTATCAGCAGTATCTTTTAGTTGCATATAAATGGTTTTACTACCATCACCATTTGTTAATGTCCAGCCTTTCGTCGATGCATATGACTCCCAACTAGACCATGTAGTACCATCATTTGAAAAGCGCATTGTAATCGCTTCTCCTTCTGTATCACTTGCCGTCATTGTTAAAATTACATTAGTAGAACTTGTATAACCTGCTCCGTTATTTATCGTAATAGAGCCTATTGGTGGATGATTTTTCGTAATTTCAATTGTCAATTCCTTCTCAAATGTATTGCCAGCCTCATCTGTTGCTCTAATCGTAATCTGATAATTATTTTTCGTATCATAGGTGAATACCGTTGTCGTTTTTAATTCATTGCCGTCAATCTCAAAGAAATTTGTATCACCTGATACTAGTGAATACGTAAAGGCTTGAGGACCTCCTGAATCCGTTGCCGTCAATGTGCCAACAGTTGTACCGATGGACTTCTTTTCCTGTACAGTGCTATTACTCAGCATAATATCTGTAGGTGGGGTACGATCAGAGATTATTTCGAACTCTATGGATGCTTGATTGAATGCACCACTGCTTGTAGTCGCAATATTTTCAGGAATCTGGATTTTTACAGTGCCATCTGCGCTCGGTACTATTTGCGCAACATATAAGGTCCCACCCCCTATAAGGGATTGAACAGTCCCATTTGTAATAACTATATCTTCCAACGTAAAACCAGTCACAGACTCACTGAAAACAATACTGATGGGAATTGGGTTGCTATTTGTTGGACTAGGTACTGCTGATGAAATTGTTACAGCAGGACGTGTACTAACAGCTAAGCTCATCGTATAAGCATCACTAGCATCCATGCCATCACTTACTGTAAATAAAAAAGATGTGGAAGAGCTGCTTTCTGTTAGATATTTTAATTTCCCCGCATCTAAATCGATTTTACTAATCGTTGCTCCATTTGCAAGAGCTTCCCCAGCATCAATTTGCTGATTGTTATTGTTATCAAGGTAAAGCTGTCCGCTATTCGGGATGGTTACAATTTGAATGTGTTGCAAAGTATCGCCAGCATCCTCATCATGAAATGCAAAGGAAGCGCTGTTAAATATATATACTTGCCCTTCGTTTACATTCACAGTTCCATTGCTGGATGTTGGCGGTCTATTTAATGGAAGCGTTGTGACCTGCTGTGTTGTATAGGCACTTTTATTGCCATCCGCATCTTGTACAATAATATTAAAATAATAGGTTGTGTTGGCTGTAAGCCCTGTCACATTAAAAGAATGAATATCTTTCGTATAGTCATTTTCTAATGGTGTCCCATTTGCTTCAATGGCCTCCACCGTATCCATATTGTTACTACTAGATTGATAGACACGATATGCTAAATTCTCTTGAGCTGTTATATCATCAAATGCCTTAGCCCAGTCCAATGTCACGCCTGTTGCAGTAATATTGGAAGCAGTAATAGCCCCTGTTGATACTGTTGGCGGATTATTAGCTGGAATATCAATCGTAAATTGTGTAAATGTTAAATCCCATAAACCCGCTTGTACAGTATCTATATATTGAACACTCACGGTAATCACAAAAGCATTAATACCTTGTAAATGAACTGGAATGTTATATACAGGACCTTGATATTTAACTGTCGAAAAGGATACTGGACTTCCCTTAGGATTTCCTGCTGTATCAAGTCCTTGAATGGATAAAGTAAAAACGCCATCTTCATTATGTTTATTTGTTGTATCAATGGTTAGCGTTTGTAAATCAAAGACACCACCCGCAAATCCTTCTCCTGCCAAAATTTTAATGGATTTTGGTGTTGCACGTTCATCTGCGTCAAAATAATAACCAGCAGGGTAATTAGGATCATTATTATAACGAAACAAACTAATACCATCATTACCATCAATTCCAGATACTTCAAATCCATTCGTTGTATCATCTTTCCAATTAGCCTGTGTTAAATCCTGCACACATACTGGATAATTAGCTGTTCCACAACTAGCTGCCTCTGCTGTTAAAGGCGAAACAAACAAGATACTTGTCAATTGGCTAGAAACAATTAATAGCAAACATAAAGTTATGATTAGTATCTTTTTTCCCATTTTTATACTGCTCCCTCTTAATGATTTCACACCTTTCATTTCAGTAATTCCTAACCTTTAGGAGGCCATTCCCCACTTAAGCAAATAATAAAGTTTAGCCCTAAATATGGCTGCATATTATTATGTGGTTGATTCCCACCAGTTACATTAATCGCTAATACATTCATTTGTGTATTTGCTTGTGTCGTATAGGCGGGAGTAGAGCCTTTCCCTTGTTGTTCTGTCCATATTGCTCCAGTGGGGTCAGTATTTGATGTCTGAGTATTGTTACAAGTAGCTAGATGGTTATGACTAGGCATTTGGGTTGTTAATAGAGTAACAGTAGCTGTACCTCCAGATGCTCCTACATTTCTTGGCGTTAGTCCTGTCCCTGCGCCTTGATGAATCGCTGCCCTACCATTTAAATTCGGTAACGCAAAGGTTGCTTTGCCATCCCCGCCGTATATTGTGCCTAAAATAGCATATAATGCCGTATTTGAGGCAATTGATAGTAGCTGACCATCACACAAAGCCCAATTTTCCGGTGCAAAATTACCACTAAATAGTCTAATTTCTCCAATATAAGCTTCTGACATTTCCTTCACCTTCTCTCTTTCTTAATTTCTTGTTGGATAAATCCCAGTAATCGCTATACAATAATTTACTACACTAAATGGCTGCATATTTTGATGTGGCTGTGAGTTACCTGTTGTTGATAAAGCTTGCATATTCATTTGTGTATTAGGCTGTGCAGCTTCATAACTATCTTTCAAAGAAGCTCCCCATACATGACCAGCAGCCGCTCTCAATGTAGCACTTTCTGAGCTACCGTTGACAACATGGGTATGAGCTGGCATTTCATGAATCGTTAATATGTGTACCTCTTCCCCAGCCTTTTGTCCAAGCGTAACGCCATTTCCTACATGGACAGGCACTCTCCCTCTTAAATCAGGTAATGCAAATGTCGAAACACCGTTCCCACCATAAGTGGCGCCTAATAATGAATACAGGGCTTGATGGGTATTAATTTGTAATATTTGTCCATCACATCTCATCCATCCACTTGGTACTCCCCCAAAGCTAAATAGTCTAATTTCTCCTAAAAATGGTTCACTCATCTGTTCCTACCTCCTATTCGATGATTGGATATATACCATAAAGCGCGATCATATAACTAATTGTCAAAAAGGGCATTACATTATTATGGAGGGCACTGAAAAACTTACATTTTTTACGATGAATTAGTTTTTCAAACAAAAATAAGGCACTTTCCATTCGTTTTTGAATGGAAGGTGCCTTATTTCTTTCTTTTTTCCTACTCTTTTTCACTCAGTAGTTTGAGTATCCGTTTCAGATTGACCGCAAAGATCGTCGTGGCTCCTTGAATTTCCATGCCAAATAAACCCGCCGATTTTGCTGTTTTAAAGCCGTGTGGGTTCTTTAATTCACTATTTTTCGCTTCGATTTTATAGCGTTTGCTGGCAAGTGCTTTGAATTCGGCTGTTTCCTGGAATGCTGCTTGTTCTTGATGTGTATCGGATTGAATCGTTACACTATACGTTTTACTTTTCGCCCCTTCCTTATAACAGCCCTCTCGCATCGGGCAAACTTTACATTTTTCAATATCAAAATGAAACGTTAAACTTTGATTCAGGGTTTTCCTGCCCGTACGTCTTTTGTGAGTTGCCATGTGCCCCGCTGGACAAACAAACATACCCGCATCCTTGTTATAATCAAATTCAATTTTCCGTTGTCCGCTGCCATTTGTGATTACTGGATTTAACTTTGAAATTAACTGAAACTGCTCCGATTTTGCATACACTAAATTCTCTTTCCAGGAATAGGCGGCATCACCAATCACCGTGTCAATTTCCATGCCGGCAGTTCTACTTTTCTCTACCAACTCTTGTAAATAGTGCCCATCACTTTTTTCACCCGTCGTCACAACCGCTGCTGTAATAATACGTTCATCACTCATCGCAATATGCGTTTTAAAACCAAAGAAAGAAGAATCTGCTGACTTATGGCCAACACGTGCATCCGGATCATTTGAATAGCTTAAATGATTCTCATAATCATCTATCACTTCTTTTAAAACATTTAATTTTTCTTTCACAGCCGGGATTTGTGCAACCTTTGATTGTGTTTCGACTGCTTCAACTACTTGACGACAGTAATCTAATTCTTCTGTGACTTCATTTGACGCAGGCTTCTCAGGGAATTTTCCGACCATGTTTTCGTCTAGTTGATACACGGCTTTACGTACATTTTTGGATTTTTCCTGTAAAAATTCTTTGGGCGTTTTCTGGTTATATCGCGCTTTTGTATGGGTAGCGTCGACAATCACCATTTTACTAAGGAGTAGTCCTTTCTCTAAAGCAATTTCAACAGTTTTCTGAATCAGTAAATCTAATAAATTCATATCTTGAAGACGGAGTCGACGGAATTTTGTCAGGGAACTGGGGTCGATCACTTCCTCTTCTGGTGCCATATCTAAAAAATATTTAAAGGACATATCGAATTTTGAACGTTCGATAAGGTCGGCATCCGACAGGTCATGAATCGCTTTTAACAGTAAATATTTAAACATGCGAATCGGTGGAATCGCGTTACGGCCATTAACTAAACAGTATTTCGATTTTAGTTCGTCTAGAATAAATGAGAAATCCACAAGTTCATTGATTTGGCGAAGCATATTGTCCTTTGGAATAATTAAATCGTACAACGCCATGTACGGGCTTAAATTGAATGTTTCCTGTTTAGAAATCATGGTCGCACCACCTTTTATTAGTCCTTTAATTATACAGGAAATTTGTGAGATTATACGAGAGGAAAACCCTTCTAGTGATGAAAGTGGTCCCAGTTGATTGGAATGGAGGCGGCGACTTCTGCGGGAACAGCACGAGCGGAAGCACCCGGACTGAGCAAAGCGAGGGAGAAGGCTGGAGCCGTGCCCGCGAAACGCGTCCGCCGCAATGGAAATCAACGGCATCGAAGAAAAAGAGAGTACAGGAACGAATATTCGTTCCTGTACTCTCTCACTTGTGCCTGAGGGACTTTTTCAGTGCCCTCATTATTATGAGGAGTATTTCCTCCAGCACTTGAAACACTAGTTGGATTCATTGTGCCAGTTGGTGGTTGAGTAGAATATTGTATACCCTTTGCCCAAACAGCATTTTCTGGACTAGGCGTTGTACCATCGAGTGAAGAAGCTGTCACTTGATGTGTGTGAGCAGGAAGTTGAGCAGATGTTACAGTGACAGTTTCTACCCCTCCTGCCTGCCCCATCACAAAATTTGTGCTAGTCGTTGGATTTTGACCTTGGTGCACCACGACCCTACTTTGAAAATTGGGCAATGCAAATGTTGTTTGTCCATTCCCACCATAAGTTGTACCAATTAAGGAATAGAGCAATTCATTTTCAGCTATCGACATTATTTGACCATTACACAAAGCCCATCCTTCTGGCGCATAATTACCTGCAAACATTCGAATTTCCCCAACATATGGCTCCATTCGTAAACCCTCCTTTAAAATGTATTGGTTTACACAGTACATTACTCCTAGAAGGTTAAAATTAGGTTAAAAATTGAAAATTTCTGCAAAATGATAAAATTTACCTACAAAAAAAAACAGGCTAAGGGTTAGCCCTAGCCTGTTCTCCTTGTAATGGTTTTGAATAGAAACGTCTTCAAGGTCAACTTTACTGCCTCCATCTATATGTATGATACTGTCGCTTACTTTAACACTCTTCCCATCAATCGTTATATTCTTTAAAGTAACTTTTGAATTACTAGTAAAATTGATTAATCTCCCAGCAAAAGCTTCATTGCGTATAAGTGACCATGTCTGTCCCTCTTTTGATGTAATCGTTATTGGTTGACCACCACTGAACATTAATGTCCCACTAATTGTAATATCGCTTAATAAAACAAGGGTTTCCGATGAACCGCTGGCATTAATACTTTCTATCACTTTTCCAATTGTTTGAAATGGGTTGGCTTCTGTTCCATCACTGATAGTATCATCTCCACTCAATGATACATAAACTGGATTTTCTTCTAACACCTGTACGTTAAGTGGAGCCCCCATAACAGTCAATGCACTGCTTATAACGAGCATCAATGATAGCAATAGCATCAATGAACGCTTCCATAAAAATAGTGGCTTACTTATCACTTCTATTTTTTTCCACCCTTTCTCATCATTCACTATATTCAGCTTCGTTATCTCCTTTTATTTCCACCATCCTTTGTCGTCTGTTGACACTTTTCAATCTACTAAAGACTGTCTAAACAAAACTTGAACATTTCTCTTAAAATGCTAATTTATTAACTAAAGTCATATATTTTATTATTTTTCACAGAAAATCAGTGCTTTTTATGGGTATTTTCATAGGAATTTTTCAAAAGAGGAAGGCTTTGAGAAGAAATATGAGTAAGGAGGATTGTTCAGATTTTGTATAGATACTATTTGTATAGTAATGCTAATACATAAAATAAAGGGATTTTGCCTATGCTTGTTTATGTCATTATTGGATGTGGAATTACCATTGGTGTATTGTGGATACTTCAAATCATTCGTATTGGAAAAAAACGACTGGAGAAAAAAAGAGCTTTGGAGCAGCGCCTCAAACAGTTAATATTTACAAATAAAAAAAGCTCCCATAAGCACCACGAAAATTAATACCATTCTTCACTAAAACAAGCCGTCCTCCCTGTTTGGAGAACGGCTTGTTGATTTTTAGTTGTTATACCCAGCCACGGAAGCGAGAAGCTTCTGCAGTGCGGCGTACACCTACCATATAAGCAGCTAAACGCATATTAATATTGCGTGTTGTTGCTGTTGTATAGACATTTTCAAATGCTTCAACCATTTTTTTGTATAAGCGTTCCTCTACTTCTTCCTCTGTCCAGTAATAACCTTGGTTATTTTGTACCCATTCAAAGTAAGAAACCGTTACACCACCAGCAGATGCTAGTACGTCTGGTACAAGTAAAATACCACGCTCTGTTAAAATCTTTGTTGCTTCAGCAGTTGTTGGACCGTTTGCTGCTTCTACAACAATGCTTGCTTTAATATTATGTGCATTATCAGCTGTAATTTGGTTTTCAATAGCAGCTGGTACTAGAATATCACAATCAAGTTCTAATAATGCTTTGTTTGAAATTGTATTTTCAAATAAAGTTGTTACTGTTCCGAAGCTATCGCGACGATCTAATAAATAGTCTATATCTAAACCTTCTGGATCATGTAGTGCACCATAAGCATCTGAAATACCGATTACCTTTGCACCTAAATCGTGCATGAATTTTGCAAGGAAGCTACCTGCGTTACCAAAGCCTTGAATAACAACACGTGCACCTTTAATATCAATGCCACGTTTTTTCGCTGCTTCTTCGATAACGATTGTAACACCTTGTGCAGTTGCACGGTCGCGACCTTGAGAACCACCAAGTACAAGTGGCTTACCAGTGATAAAGCCTGGTGAATTAAATTCATCCATACGGCTATATTCGTCCATCATCCATGCCATAATTTGTGCATTTGTAAATACATCTGGTGCAGGAATATCTTTTGTTGGTCCTACAATTTGACTCACGGCACGTACATAACCGCGACTTAAACGCTCGATTTCGCCCATGGACATTTGACGAGGGTCACAAATGACACCGCCTTTACCACCACCGTATGGTAAATCAACAATACCACATTTCAATGTCATCCACATTGAAAGCGCTTTAACCTCTTCCTCAGATACTTGAGGATGGAAGCGAACCCCACCTTTAGTTGGTCCTACAGCATCGTTATGTTGTGCACGGTAACCCGTAAATACTTTTGTTGTACCGTCATCCATTTTCACTGGAATACGTACTTGTAACATACGAAGTGGCTCTTTTAGTAATTCGTACATTGCTTCATCATAGCCTAGCTTATTTAAAGCCTCTTGAATGACGTCTTGTGTTGATGTGAATAGATTTAAGTTTTCAGACATATTAAATCGCCTCTTTGTTTTTTTTAATGATAATATATCGGCATCATTGTAACATACTTCCGAATTAAAATGTGAACATTTTGTTAATTTTTAAATACTTTTTCAATTTGTTCGATTGACCAATCTAAATCCTCTTGTGAAATAACAAGTGGTGGTGCAAAACGAATCACTGTATCATGTGTTTCTTTACATAGTAGACCTAGCTCTTTTAATTTTTCACAATATGGACGAGCTGCTTCTGTTAATTCCATACCGATAAATAAACCACGACCACGTACTTCTTTAATAACAGGATTGTTAATAGCTTGTAATTTACCTTTGAAATATTCACCAAGCTCATGTGAACGTTCAGCTAATTTTTCATCTAATAAAACTTTAAGAGATGCAATAGAAACTGCACATGCTAAAGGATTACCACCGAAAGTTGAACCATGTGAACCTGGGTTAAATACACCTAAAATATCACGGTTTGCAGCTACACAAGAAATTGGGAATACACCGCCGCCTAATGCTTTACCAAGAATATACATATCTGGCTCTACTTCTTCCCAATCACAAGCAAACATTTTACCTGTACGTGCTAAACCAGCTTGAATTTCATCCGCAATAAATAGTACGTTGTTTTCGCGACAAAGTTCACGGGCTGCTTTTAAGAAGCCTTCTGGTGGAATAACAATACCCGCTTCACCTTGAATTGGCTCCATCATAAATGCTGCTGTATTTGGTGTAATCGCTGCCTTTAATGCATCTAAATCACCGTAATCCACTAATTTGATATTTGGTAGCATCGGACCGAAGCCACGGCGATATTCTGGATCAGATGATAACGAAACCGCTAACATTGTACGACCATGGAAATTACCATTACATGCGATAAATTCAGCTTTGCCATCCTCTACGCCCTTTACATCATATGCCCAACGACGAGCTGCCTTAAATGCAGTTTCAACTGCCTCAGCACCTGTATTCATTGGTAGAACCATTTCCTTATTTGTTAATTTACCAACAAGCTCATACCATTCGCCAAGATTTTCACTGTAAAATGCACGTGAAGTTAATGTTACTTTATCCGCTTGCTCTTTTAAAGCAGCGATAATTTTTGGGTGACGGTGTCCTTGGTTAACAGCAGAGTAAGCTGATAGCATATCTAAATATTTATTGCCTTCTGGATCCTTAACCCAAGCGCCCTCAGCCTCTGAAATAACGATTGGCAGTGGATGATAGTTCGCTGCACCAAAATTTTGTGTTTGTTCAATCACTTGTTGTGTTTTTGTCATCTTCTATTCTCTCCTTCATTAAAAACATGATGAAAAAATCGCTTAAAGCAAGGACTATGTATATCTACAAGTAGAATAATTCGATATTTAGCTTCCATCAAAACAGAAGCCTGCTTACTTCTCCAAAGTAATGTACCTTGTTTGCAGTGCCTACGGTTTAGCCAGGGCAGTATTACCTGGAGAAGTCACGCAGCTTCTTGTGCTAACATTGCTTTAATTTCTACTTAATTGAATAGCCCCATCAATTGAAAATTAAAGCATTTCTGAAGTTGTTTTTGCTTGCATGTGTAATTGTAGGTAGTCTGGGCCACCTGCTTTAGAGTCTGTGCCTGACATATTGAAGCCACCGAATGGTTGGTAACCAACAATCGCACCTGTACAGCCACGGTTGAAGTACAGGTTGCCGACATGGAATTCTTCACGTGCTTTTTCGATATGCATACGGTTTTTCGTAATAACTGCACCTGTTAAGCCGTATTCTGTATCGTTTGCAATGTCAATGGCATGGTCGAAATCTTTTGCTTTCGCAATTGCCACTACTGGTCCAAAGATTTCTTCCTTCATAATGCGTGCAGAAGGGTCTACATCTGCAAATACTGTTGGTTGTACAAAGTAACCTACTGAATCGTCTGCTGTACCACCTGCTACTAGACGACCTTCACCTTTGCCGATTTCAATGTACTCTGTAATTTTATTGAACGCTGCTTGGTCGATCACTGTTGCCATAAAGTTATTGAAATCTGCTGGGTCACCTACTGTTAACGCATTTGTTAATTCGACCACACGCTCTACAACTTGGTCATAGACATCTTCAACGATCACTGCACGAGAACATGCCGAACATTTTTGACCCGAGAAGCCAAATGCTGATTTCACAATGGATTGTGCAGCTAATTCAAGGTCTGCTTCTTTATCGACAACAATTGTATCCTTACCGCCCATTTCAGCGATGACACGTTTAATCCAAATTTGTCCTTCATTGACAACAGAGGCACGTTGGTTAATGCGTAAGCCAACATCACGTGAGCCTGTGAAGCTAATGAAGCGTGTTTTTGGATGGTCTACTAGGTAGTCGCCCACTTCTGCACCAGAGCCTGGGACAAAGTTAACCACACCTGCTGGAAGACCCGCTTCCTCTAATACTTCGATAAATTTATACGCAACAATTGGTGTTGTAGAAGCAGGCTTTAATAGCACTGTGTTCCCTGTTACTAATGCTGCCACCGTTGTGCCTGCCATAATTGCAAAGGCAAAGTTCCATGGAGAAATAACGATACCAATTCCTAATGGAATATAGTCATAGCGGTTATATTCACCCGGACGGCTTTCTACTGGTTGCCCATCTTTAATGCGTAGCATTTGACGACCATAGTATTCCATAAAGTCGATCGCTTCTGCTGTATCTGCATCTGCCTCAGCCCATGGTTTTCCTGCTTCCTTTGTTAATAAAGCTGAGAATTCATGCTTACGACGACGCACAATTGCTGCTGCTTTGAAAAGTACATCTGCACGAATAGCAGGATCAACCTTTTTCCATGTTTTAAATGCTTTGTCTGCCTCTTGCATCGCTTTTTCAGCTAGCTCTTGGCTCGCTTTTGATACGCGACCCACCACTTCTGTTTTCTTAGCAGGGTTGTAGGAAACAATTTTATCCTCTGTTGTAATGCGCTCGCCACCGATAATCAGTGGGTAGTCTTGCCCTAAGTAGCCTTCTACTGTATTTAAAGCCTCTACATAAGCATTGTAGTTTGCCTCTTGTGTAAAATCTGTAAATGGTTCGTGTTTGTATGGAATCATTCTTAATCCTCCTAGTAAGATGTATTTGAGTATGCAAAAAACATTGACGCAAAATATTTTTGCGTATAAAATATTCTTACACTTATTATAATGCAAAATTTCGTTGCATATTTCAAGTAAAATTTTTCGAGGTGTTCACTTTTATGAAAAATTCTGAACCTTTACTACCTTTTTATGAGTTTATTGCAACAAATGTATCCGTTGGTATTCATGCAGTAGACTTATCTGGCAAAACGATTATTTACAATACAAAAATGAAAGAAATTGAAGGCTTCCATTTTGATGAGCTAGCGGATCGTTCCATTATCGAAATGTTTTCCTTCCGTCAGCATGAAAGTACATTAATGCGTGTTTTGCAAACAGGCAAAAAAGAAATTAACGTTAAACAAACTTATTGGAATAAAAACGGGCATGAAATCACGACCATCAATGATACTTTTCCACTCTTTGTTGAAAATAAACTTATTGGTGCGATTGAATTTGCGCGAGATATTACATCACTTGAAAAGCTTGTTTATCAACCCCTTCGCCGCTATGATGAGCCATTAACATTCGATATGATTAAAGCAGCCTCGGCATCCATGAAGCAAGTGATTGAAGATGCCAAAAAGGCAGCGGCTGTGAAATTACCTGTATTATTAATTGGCGAATCTGGCACAGGCAAGGATTTAGTTGCAGAAGGCATTCACCATGCAGCCTCTCCTGATTCTGAAGCATTTGTAACACTTGTTAGTCGACGTTCTGCTCAATCAGTGCTCGATAAATTAAAGCAGCTGTTAGAAGAAGATAAAGACTATACCTTTTTCTTTGAACGTATTGATTTTTTAAGCTTAGATATTCAGGAGCAGCTACTAGCCATGCTGCAAGCTCTGCCACAGTCCAAGTATATGCTTATTGGCAGTGTGGGCAGTGACCCTATTACATTAATTGCCGAAAAAAAGCTATCCAAGTCACTGTATTATTTCTTTGCAAAAATGGCGATTACGATTCCTAACTTAACTGATCGTAAAGAAGATATTTTACCATTTGTAGAGGATTATTTTAGCCGTCATCGAGAACGCTTTGCCTCTCAAGTGATGGAGCTTGCACCAGATGTTCAGGAATTATTTTTGCAATACGATTGGCCAGGTAATTTAAAAGAGCTTGAGCTATTGCTGGATGAAATCGTGTCATTTATGACAACTGAATCAACAGTTACATCAGATTTATTGCCATTGCATTTTCGCTTTAAAGTACAGCAGCAAAATACGAATAATCGTGAGCCAGAATTTTTTATGTTTCAACAAAATCATGATGTGATGCCACTTGATGCCTATTTACGTGAAGCCGAATCCTATTATGTGCAAAATGTCTTAAATTTATATGAGGGTAATATTACAAAAGCAGCAAATGCACTTGGAATGAGTCGTCAAAACCTACAATATCGCATTCGAAAAATCAAAAATAGTACACATCAAAAGCAATAAAGTAAACCTTCAATCAGTGGAGGTCTTACAGCCTGTTAATACGGAATAAAAATAGGGATACTTTCGTAAATGAAAGTATCCCTATCCTCTATTGCCCGGATTGTTCAATCCAGTCCTGCAATTTATCCTTTAACGAATTAAAACCATTGGCATCCGACTCATCCACACGATCCTGTAATGATTTACGTGGTGGTGCATCTTTTTTGCGTACTGTTGTTGGGCGGTCTTGAAGTGCTCTCATCGATAAACTAATTTTTTCGGCCTCTTCATCGATTTCAAGAATTTTTACTTCTACTTCTTGCCCGACAGCTAAAAACTCACTAACGTCCTTTACAAATCCGTACGTTATCTCCGAAATATGTACAAGACCCTGTGTGTTTTCATCGAGTGCAACAAATGCACCGTATGGTTGAATACCTGTCACTTTTCCGGTCAACACGTCTCCTAATTCATATTTTTTTGCCATAACCTTTGCCCACTTTCTTTTTGTTTGCTACGTATATATCGCTTAAATTATAACATACGTGTAAAATCGGGGCAAAAAATCATCTCCTTAATCCGCTATGCCAATGATTCGGTTATGACCATTATTATTTTTCATTAATTTAATAATGACTGCTTTATCATTCGAATCCTCCTTCATGCGAACAGATACTAATGGATATTTGTGAGGCGCATTAGATTCTCCTAATTGACTAATAGCTGTTAAACTGTCAAGATGGTTGAATCGACTTGTATCCATTACTGTATTGGGCATAACTAATGCTTGCTGTAAAGCTTGATCTCCAACCATAATGGCATATAAATAAAGCGCAACCATATCAATCGGGCTTAATTGATTAAGCAATGCCTCTTTGCCACCTTCTCTATATTGCTGATATAGCTTGTCAATCCGTACAGCCTCCGCTTCATCCATATAGCTAAAGTGAAACGTATCATAATTTCTAAATCCTGCTTTTTTCCCTTTTGCTTGTAAAAGGGCTTGCCAAATATCATAGGCAGCTAATCCATCTCGTGTCGTGGATGTTTGTTGCTGTGCCAGCTCCTGTAAAATCGTTGCAGCAATTTGCCTCACAACCTTGCTATGTTTACCATCTGCTACTTGCTGTAACAATGTAATATAGTCTTTGTTAATCGTGCCATCCGCTAACAATGCAGGATGCTTTGGCGTACCTCTAAGCAATGCCGCCCATGTATATTCAAATCTATCGCGCAGCATATAATAATACGTTGAACCTGAATTTTTATCCGCTAATAATGTACGTTCAAACGATGCTAATATCTCTAATGTTTCCTCAAGTGAATAGCGTACATCATCCTTATCCATTACTAAATAGCCTTTTTGTGAGTACTCAAAATAGCCTAAACTATCAGGGTGAAGATATTTAGCTTCCTCAAATGCAAATGCCCCATTAATGGGGTTCGCTTTAAAAGCATAGGAGCCATTATCATTGATAGAAAGCTCCATCCCCTGCTCGTTGGCTGTTTCGATAATAATTTGTAATTCCAATGGATACTGACTACTAGGTACTTTTTTCTTAAGTAGATGCTCATATGGTTCCAGTAAACCGCTGTAAAATGATTCCAATTGAATGGCTGGCTGCTCATATAAATCATAAATTTTATAGGATTCCTCAAACGTTAATAGTCTTTTACCGTCAATAGCCTCAAACAGTCGCTTTGGCGTTGTTAATTTTTCCAGCACGCTATCTTCCATGTGCTGTAAATTTTCTGCCATTTCCGCTGTTATTCGTTCAGCAGATTTATTGCTCGTATAACCATTAAATTCATTTTCTATGTTTTGGATATACGGAAAAGCATTGAGTTCATCTAAGGAAACCATTAATTCTTTTCTAATTTCCTCCTTTTGATGCTTATATTTCTCTGTGAGCTCCTTCACCCAATCTTGATATGTTTTCTGCTGCTCCTCCTGCTTTTCTTGCATAATTTGTTGCTCACTATTTAAAGGTTCCTCTGGTTGTTGAATTCTATAGGATGTTCCTAAAATACCTAACAAAAATACACTCGCTATGCTGACTAGCCAAACAGAAGCTTTCTTACGCTTTACAGGGATTGGTTGTGTATTGTGTACCGCATCCTCCTTATCAATTTGCTCTAGCACCTTGTTCGGGTCTAGCTGTGTGTCCAGTCGATCATAGGATTTTTTTAGCAATGCCATACGTTTCTCAAATTGTTTATCATCCATTTTCAGCACACCCCTCCTGCATTAATGCTACCTTTAGCCTTTCCTTCGCTCGTAATAATCGCACCTTCACCGTTGATAATGAAATGTTAAGCACCTCTGCAATTTCCTCGTATTTTAATTCATGAAAGTAATACAATACGAGCGGATAGCGATACTTTTCATCGAGTGCTTGAATGGCATTATGGAGCAGCCTATCCTCTTCAAATAACAGCATAAATTCTTCTGCGGAGGAAGTTGATGTGTGCTGTGGTTGCGCATGAAGCTTTTGCTCTTTTGCTTGCTGCCGTTGCTCCTTACGATAATAATCACGAGTTGCATTTAAGGTAATTTTATAGAGCCATGTTGTAAAACGATCCTGTTTAAATTGATGTAAAAAGCGATATAGCTTCACAAATACTTCCTGTGACACATCTGCTAAATCATTACTATGTACACCACATTGAAAGGCGAATTTTTCTACAGTTCGTTGATGAATTTGAATAAGCTCAATATATGCCTCTTTCTCCCCTTGCTGTGCTTTTAAGATTAGTTCAGCTTCTATCAAAATAATCCCCCCTTTTGTCTATGGAACGAGGAAACCTTTCTAATTGTTACATAATTTAATTGTTATTTATGTAAAAAGGAGGTAGATGACTCATATCTCTTTTAGAAATAGCTATCAGCAATTTTCAGATATTTGCTTGTGTTATAAAAATATTGCGGTAAAATAAAACTTTAATATAAGGAGGATTATTTTCGTGTCATCGAGAGATCAATTTACAACTAAAATTGGATTTATTTTAGCAGCCGCAGGAAGTGCCATTGGGCTAGGAGCGATTTGGAAGTTCCCCTATATGGCTGGCACAAATGGCGGTAGTGTCTTTATTTTATTATTTATTTTATGTACATTTTTTATCGGCTTACCAGTGCTCATAGCAGAGTTTATGATTGGTCGTCGAGGTCAAAAGGATGCTGTCACATCTTTTAAAGAGCAAGCGCCAGGAAAACCATGGTATCTCATCGGTTGGGGTGGGATGATTATCGCTGGTCTTATCCTATCGTTCTATAGTGTTGTAGGTGGGTGGATTTTAAGCTATCTAGGTCGTGCCATTACGTTTAAGCTTACAAATACGAATGCTGATATCAACTATGCAGATTTATTTGGCAGTATTATTTCAAGCCCCTTTGAAGCTGTTCTTGTGCAGGGTTTGTTTATGTTATTAACAGTCGTGATTGTTTCAGCAGGAATTAAAGGTGGCATTGAAAAGGCAAGCACTTGGATGATGCCTTTGCTCTTTATTTTCTTTATTGTCTTAGTTATACGCTCTTTAACATTAGATGGGGCGATGGAAGGCGTTAAATTTATGTTTGTACCTGATTGGTCTTATTTTAACGCAGAAACTTTTTTAATGGCTTTAGGACAAGCCTTTTTCTCATTAAGTGTCGGTATTGCGGTAATGATTACCTATGCTTCTTATCTCTCTAAAACAGAGAAGATTGGCAACTCAGCCATCAACGTAGCATCCATGAATATTATCATTTCACTGCTTGCAGGTCTAGTTATTTTTCCAGCGGTATTTGCGCTTGGCTATACGCCTGACCAAGGACCTGGTCTTGTCTTTATTATTTTGCCAGCTGTTTTTGAGCAGCTACCTCTTGGTGGACTATTCTTAACGATTTTCTTTATACTCCTGCTTTTTGCAACAGTCACTTCTTCCATTTCTATGCTTGAAATTGTTGTTGCCATTGCGATTGGAGAGCAGCCCGAAAAACGGAGAAAGATTGCTTGGATTGGTGGTATCATTATCTTTATCGTTGGTATTCCAAGTGCATTGTCATTCGGTATATTATCGGATGTACAAATTTTAGATCGCTCCATTTTTGACTTTGTTGATTTTCTCACTAACAGTATTGGTATGCCAATAGGCGCATTATTCATTTCGATATTTGCTGGCTATTATTACACAAAAGATATTTCGCGTAAGGAGCTTGCTGCCTCCAGTACGATGTTCAACATTTGGTATATATTAATACGCTATATCTCCCCAATTGCTATTTTTATTATTTTTATTCAGGGTGTTTTACCATTATTTAAGTAGTTTCAATAAAAAAAGAGCCGTCTGAAACGGCTCCTTTGCAACAAGGATAGTGATAGTTTATTGTGACTACTGCAGAAGCAATAATTCTAGCGAATAGCTATTATAGAAGCTAGGCTGACCAAAAAGGGATTATCTTTTTGGCCAGCCACTTTTTTATCTTAAATTATGCAAAATATATTAGATAATACATTTTGCTTCAAATTTAATGGCAATTAGTTTGTAAGAAATGGCTACACACTCTTCAAATGGTATCCATTGTTCAAACGAATGCTCATATGTTTCTTGAATAACCTTTGCAAGTGTTGATGGGTCGTCAATTCCTTGCAATGCTGCAACAACATCTGCTGTTTCTGTATCATAATGATCTGAACCTAAGTGGAATGGGTCCCACTCCTCTAATAGATGTACTGCTGCTTGATTCATTTTTATATTTTCCAAAATACTCACCTATTATCCTTTAATCATATTCGTATGATACCATAGTAAATAAAAAAGAAAAGAGTGATTTGCTTGTCTATTTTTGATCAAACGATTAAACGCCGTTACACAAACTCTATCAAATGGGATGCAATGGAAAAAGTTTATGGGCTTCAAGATGCATCAGATATTTTACCTATGTGGGTAGCCGATATGGATTTTGCTCCTCCAGCAGCCGTTACAAAGGCTTTACAGCAATATTTGGAGCACGCTGTTTTTGGCTATAGCTTGATTGGTGAAGAAGCTTTACAGTCAATCGTAGACTGGCAAAAGGCTCGTCATGATTGGCAAATTCATAAAGACTCTATTTTATTCTGTAATGGTGTTGTTGCTGCTTTAGCGAATTGCATTGTCGCATTAACAGAGCCTAATGATAAAATATTGATTTCATCACCAATCTATCCACCATTCTTTACGATACCGAAAAACAATGCTCGTGAAGTTGTTAGTTGTCCTTTGGTTGAAAAGGACGGAACATTTACCTATGATTTTGAAGCCTTTGAACAGGCTCTTGCTCAAAATATAAAAGCCTATATATTATGTAATCCTCATAATCCAGGTGGCTATGTATGGGATGAGGCAACATTAAAGGAAATTATCCGCCTTTGTGCAAAATACGATGTTTTAATTATTTCTGATGAGATTCATGCCGATCTAATGTTAAATGGTGAAAAGCATACTCCATTAGCAAAAATTGCAGGTGATGAAATAGATCGTATTATCACATGTATGGCTCCTACTAAAACGTTTAACCTAGCTGGTATTCAAGTTGCTTATATGATTGTGACAGATAAGAAAAAGCGTCTTCAATTAGAGGCAGTCAATATGGCAAGTGGACAAGGTCTATTAAATTCATTTGCCCCTGTAGCACTTCACGCGGCTTATACAGAAGGCGCTCCTTGGTTGGAGGAATTGCTTTCGTATATTTCTGCTAATATGGACTATGTAAAAGCAGAGCTAGAGAAAATTCCGGGCATTTATGTAGCAAAGCCGCAATCCACGTACTTACTATGGATTGATTATCGACAATTAGCGCTTGACGAAAAGAATGTTATGAAGCGTTTATTAGAAATTGGTAAACTGGGACTAGAGCCAGGAACAAAATACGGCGAAGAAGGTCGTGGTTTCTTACGTATGAATGTAGCTTGTTCATTTGAAACAGTTCAGGATGGCGTAGAGCGTTTTAAAAAAGCCTTTATACAATAACATATAAGGAGCTGTTAGGAATATAAAAGCTTCCTAGACAGCTCCTTGTATGTTTAAAAATATAAATTGGTGGAAAAGTTTTTAACAATTACATAATTAAAGAGGTGTTTCAAATGGATGTAGCACCATTAACGATTAAGCAATCCTATATGACATTCCTTTTTCCTTTCGCTTATCGCACAAATAATCGTCAGGAAATCTCTGCTGTCCTACTGCAAGAAGGTTTTTCCTTTTTCACATTAGACAATACAGCTCTTGAAAATGCCTTTTACGGAGATATTTCCATTGTTCATGAGGAGCTTGACCAATTTTTCTACCCCTTTCTTGAAGATAAATTATTTTCAGCCACTATAAATAGCTCAGACTTTACTCGTTTTTCAAAAGCATTTTATACACAAGGCTCCTTGCAATATCAAGAAAATCATTTGAATTATGAGGTAATGAGCATTGATATTACATTATGTCCCTTTGGCAATGGTATTTTAACAGTCCGAACAAGCATTACTGATACAGCGCACGATATAAGCGATATTCTTCATTTTATCCACTATTTTAGAGTGTTGGAGGCAAAATTAAGAGAAGAAAAAGGGGCTATTCATCACTTTCCATTTGGTGATTTTTTATCAACAAGTGAATTATTATTTAATCATTTTATTCCTTATTTACAGCCCTTCCTATTGCACCAGCAAGACGATATTTATAAAGGATTACCTTTTTTTGAAGATGAACGAATGTTTGCTGCGGCTTATTTAATTAGTGAGGAAGCTTCAGAGCTATTGCCTGAACATTTATTTCGATTAGGGCAAGTTGATGGAAGAACGCCTGAAGGTAAACCTTTTATTTCTAGCACAAATCCTAAATATATCGCTAATTACGTGCAGGAACATTCACATACACGCTGGGCACCAAATAGTTATATGGTTACTTCAGCGCAAGCACAAATAACCTTAACAAATTTGCCCATAGAAAAATGCACACATAGTATTCAAGAATTTATGGGCATTCATTATTATAATCTTTTTATTCACTACTTTTACAAAATGATGCTGCTAAAGCTTTCCTATGAATATAGTGAAATCAAATGGGGTAAGGATAAGCTAGTTGTGAATGAATTAATCGAGCTTATTACGAAGTTTTCTGCACGCTATTACTTTGAAGAAGTAGTTGTTCGCACAGAGGGCAGAGAAATTTCACAGATGCTACGCAAATTTTTTAATATTCAGGAGCATTATCTAGAAACAAAATCCACACTGGATAGTTTATATCGTATTCAAGAGGATCAATCAGATAGTCGAAGCAATAATTTATTATTTATTTTAACAGTCTTTACCGTAATATCAGGCATTTACGGGATGAATTTAGTCATTGATGGCTGGAAGGATAGCAAGGAGTTCGATAGTATTTGGAGCTATACACTATTTGAATGGATAGCCTTTATTACAGCGTTAAGCGGCATTGGCTTATCCCTTGTACTTGTCTGTTTGACTGCGTTCAAAATGCTTCAAAACAATATGCGACGTTATCGAAAGAAATATAAATAAAAAATCTGCTTCTCCTCGTGCAGAGTGAAGCAGATTCTTTTTTGGCTAAATATTTTGCTGGTGATTTGTATTGTTCTTTTCTGCTAAAATACGTGCTTCAATTTCTTTCGACTTTATTTCTTGCTTTTTAGAAATTTTACGAAGAAGCATAAAAACTCCAATACATAAAATAAGCATAATTAAAAATTCAAAAGCTGCTGGAATATAGCCTGATTTATCTTCTGGGAAATATAAAAATTGATACATTAAGTTTTCCATATACTACACGTCCTTTTGCTTATTATTCAAAGACTGTAATTGACTCAATTTTCACATCTTCTAGTGGCTTATCACGGAAGTCTTTTTCTACCTCTGCAATTTTATCCACAATATCCATACCTTCTACAACATGACCGAATACCGTATGTTTATGGTCTAACCAAGGTGTTCCTCCATTTTGTGCATAGGCTTCAATAATTTCTTCTGGGAAGCCTGCACCTTGTAATTGACGCAGCATATCGCTTGGCAGGTGCTTCATTTGTACAATAAAGAATTGAGAACCGTTTGTGTTTGGACCTGCATTTGCCATTGATAACGCACCACGTAGGTTAAATAATTCATTAGAGAACTCATCTTCAAAAGAATCGCCCCAAATAGATTCGCCACCCATACCAGTACCAGTTGGGTCACCACCTTGAATCATAAAGTCCTGAATAACACGGTGGAAAATAATGCCGTTATAATAGCCTGATTTTGCATGACCTAAAAAGTTTTCAACTGTTTTAGGCGCCTGCTCTGGAAATAATTTAATTTTGATTGTGCCTAGTGTTGTGTTCATTTCTACAAGCACTTCGCCTGCTTGTACATCTGTTGTTAATTGTGGAAACATTGAAGTCTCTCCTTTAAATGTATAATTCAGTTTCGATAAAGTGAATCTTCACTCAGTGGGGATTTTCTTTATCCCTGTTAATTGGAAGCTTCACCAACCGGGTTTTTTACAGACTATTGAACCTTTGCTTAAACGTTTTGGCTTGAACGTACATGTTGAAGCGGAGATTAGCTAGCCTGTTAATACGGGATGAAAAAGATGATGGTTCATCCTTTCTGACCTCATTTTAGTCTAACATACTTCCCGCTCGTTTTCTTCATCAAAGTATTGACGATTTTTGCACTTTTCATAATGATCGTTTAAACATGTATTTGGTGTTAAGCCAAAATATGTTATTCTATGAGGTGATTGATAGAAATTATGGAGGCACCTATGAAAAAAGCTTTTGGTTTTTTTATTATACTACTATCATTACCTGCACTATGGTGGATTAGTACAAATATTCGGGCTGAGATTCATACAGCTCAAGCACATGAGAAACAGCTTGCTCAAGCTATTCATTTACCCGAAGTGCAAACACAGCTCCCTGTAACACTAATTGATCGAGATGGACAAACATTTAGTGAGGAATATGTCGAATGGCGACAGCCACTTACATTACAAGAAATTCCACAAATTGCCCAGGAAATATTTATTGCTAGTGAGGATGCTGATTTTTATGAGCATATTGGCTTTGACTTAAGTGCCATTATTCGTGCAGTTGTAGCCAATTCTAATACAAATACAACCTCTCAAGGTGGTAGTACCATCACACAGCAACTCGTTCGTATGCGTTATTTATCAGAGGAAAAAACATATGAACGAAAATTAACAGAGCTTTTTTATGCCTATGAATTAGAAAAAGAATTTGATAAAGAAGCTATTTTAACAATGTATTTGAACGAATCCTATTTTAGCAATCAAGTGTATGGAATTGGTGGAGCAGCCACCTATTATTTTCAAAAGCCTCTCCAACAATTATCTATTGCTGAAATAGCTTTTATTGCTGCTATTCCAAACAATCCATCACTTTATAACCCATTAAAAAATTTTGACCAAACAAAAGCAAGGCAGGAACGCTTATTAGATACATTAGCAGCAAATGGCTCCATTACTAAAGAAAATGCTGAAGCATATAAGGCTGAAACAATTACATTAAACATTAAAGAGAAAATTCAAAGCTATCCTATGTACAGTACCTATGTTTTACAGGAGTTAAAATGGTTAGTAGCTGATACAGAAGGCTATACAGATCGCCTTAACTATACAAATAGTGAAGAAGAGAAGAAAACCATTAAAGCACAGCTAGATAATCGACTTCAATCATTATTGCAAAATGGACTTATTATTTACACAGCTCTCGACCCAACTAAGCAGCTTCATGATGAAAATAATATGACAGCTATCTTAGGGGCAGGTCAATTGCAAGCAGCAGGAGCTGTTATTGACAATCAATCACGAGAAGTTGTTAGCCTCTATGCGGGGAAAAGCTATGAAAAATTTGATTATCATCGTGCCTTTCAAGGTACACGTCAGCCAGGCTCTGCCTTTAAGCCACTTGCTGTTTATGCACCTTTTTTTGAAACGACAACCTATACACCTGACTCTACTGTAAATGGTGGCAATTATTGTATTGGCTCATTTTGTCCACAAAACTATGGAGGCTACACATATGGGGATGTATCTATACGCACAGCATTTCGTTATAGCTACAATACATCAGCATTACGACTGTTCCAAACAGTTGGGATTGACACAGCCTTTCATTATTTAGATCGTTTCCACTTCCGCTCCATTGTGGATAGGGATCGTAATTATGCTGCATCATTGGGTGGGCTAACATATGGAGTAACAGCATTAGAGCTAGCTGATGCTTATACAAGCTTTATTGATGGGTCTTATGCGCTTGCACATAGTATTCGAAAAGTAACAGCGCTGGATGGAACAACACTTTATAGCTGGAATACAGAGCGCGAGCAAATTTGGTCAGCAAAAACTGTCCAATATATGCATGAACTATTAGCAGATGTTGTGGCAAATGGCACAGGTCAAGGGGTTTACAGCAACAGTAGCTATATTGGGGCAAAAACAGGTACAACGAATGACTACCGAGATTACTGGCTTGCTGGTCTCAACGATCGCTACACAGCAGCAGTATGGCTAGGCTACGACAAACCCCAATCCATGCAAAGCTTAGAACAATACAAAATCCATCATCAATTATTTAATGTTTTACTAGAATAATAAATACCAGTTTTTTTATCAAGTAGAAAATCAAATAATGAAAACATTATATTAAGGAAAGCTTAGGTTATGAAATTTTAATAGACTCAAGCCCTTTAGCTTTTTTGCAATAAAAATCATAAAACACTTATACAAAAAATCTCTAGTAAGTAGTAGATGATTTTTATTTTTCATCTATCTACCTACTAGAGAACATATCATCTCTTCATAATTTTAACTTTAAAAATAATTACATTTCAAAACACCCCAACACTCTACTTTATGTATTAAAATAGCTATTAAATACAAAAAATGAAAAAATAGTAACTTATTGTTTTTTCATAAATCCCTGTTATTGTATATTTACTCGAGTAAGCTACTGGCTTAAGCCTATAAATTTATCTCCATTTCTATTAAAATACAAAAAATAAAAGGTGGTATCAATAGTTTATGAACAGTAAAGTATTAAAAGCATTTTCTGTTGGTGTATTGGCTACAAGCTTATTAGCAGGGGAATCAGTAACTACTTTTGCAGCTACCACTTTTGAAAACTCACAGCAAGAGCTAGACTCATTTTCTAAAGTAATGGATCAACAAAGAATTTAGAAAATTATATTCAGCAATTGGCTATATTTGAAGAAACTAAAAAAATTCATGCAAAATATTCAGATAAGCCTTTATACAATAACTTATTGGAAAACTCAATGACTAATACAAATAATGCAATTCCTCTAACAAATGTTGCAAACACGTATTCAGTTACACCAATAGAAACAATTGGGTCAGTAGGAACACAAGCTAATACTAATTATCTAATGCGAAAAACTGATACTGTAGTTTCAAACTATGCATATGTAACATATGGAGTAGACACAGTAATTTATAGCTCGGGATCATTTAGAGAAGTTGTATCAGTAAACTCTGGAACTGCATTTGTTTTACCAGGTGGTTCAGGCTCTTATACTTGGGCTAATGGATATCAAACAGCTTCTAAAGCTAGTAGCACTACTGTTTCCTTTAGAGCTGCTGGTAACTTAGAATATAAAGTTAACAATAGAAGCATTAGCAGTGGATTTTCAGCAGCTGGATTCAGTTTAACTGCTACAAGTGGTAATACACATACCTACAGAAAGTTCCACCAAATTAGTCATACATTTTCTTTATACTAATAAATCAATACTATATTTATAGTAAATTAATTAAAGTTTTAGAATAAAATCATATTAAAAACAGTGTCTCAGTTCACAATTTACTTGATGAACTGTAAGATACTGTTTTTCAACTTTTTTATCTTAATTATTGAGTACATCTGATAAATCTTAACTAAAACTCCCGAATATTTCGATATTTAAGCACATAACTGTACATGCGAGTTTTTGATTTTTAATACTGTACCCAATATCCAATATTCCCAAGCATATTTGTCACTCTTGCAAGATAAAAAAGACCTCTAATAGATAAGTTTAAATAGCTGTATAATAAGGAGTGCGTGATTATGAAGAGCAAGTTATCTGTCGTTTTACTTGTATTGGGGCTTTTATTAGTAGGCTGTAGTAAACAAAGCAATGAAGCGCAATTTGTAATAGAGGAAATAGCTACAATGCCTTTGGAGAATGGCAAGGATTATTTTATTGTCACACCGATTAAGTGGATAGGTAATGACAATGTCGTGATTAACGATATTACTTTCATCAACGCCGAGCCTACAATCCACTATCAATTTTATGCAGGGGCAAGTGATAAAAAGCCAGGTATTTATCAATGCAGTAAGGACGAGCTAGGTGAATTACAAAGCATTCAACAATGGGCTATTGAAAAAGAAGCAACGCTTATTTTAGCCCTTCAGCTAAATGATGTGAAGAAAAATCCTGAGCGACAACTTAAAATTTCCTATACGCTTCATGAACAACAGCAAGAACAAATCATTGATGCTGGCATGATTCAAAACCTTCATACAGTTTCACAATAAGCCTCTAAAAAACAAGGCTGGGACAAAAGAAAAAAATGTTAGACCATTTACAAGTTTGGTCTAACATTTTTTTGCGTTATTAGAACACATATACTTTAATAAATCACAAAAATAACATTCATTTTTTGATGTTTCTCAATAAAATGAGTTATGTCCCAGCCTCGTTTTTTAATAGACTACTCATCTAATGCGCAAATGGTAAGCTTGCCAAAATACCATTATATAATTTTAAGATAACATAAATCACTAATGTTAATAGGATTGCCCACATAAACAGCTCAAAAACCAACAAGCCAATTGTGCTGCCCATGGACATAAAATGGCTCATTTTGTAAATCAAATAAATAAAGTAGGCAAATATCGTTAAAATAAAGATGCCGACTAGCACATAAATAAATTGAATCGCAAAGGCTGAACACATTGCACCAATAAATAAAATAATATAGCCGCCTCTAGCTTGGTGTACTGTTGCCCCATCACTATCTTTTGAAAAGAACAGCATGCCTAGCTCATGAATCGTTTCCCCTACTAGTTTAAGCGCTGAAAAGACCATAAAAAAAGCAATGGCAAAAACAATCAATAAAAATACACGTAATTCAAAATCGGATAAAAATTCTCGCATGCCTGAATAAACACCGATTGCTTGAAAAACTTGTAACGATTTTCCCACAGCATACATGCCAAATGTTAAACTAAATAATAAAATTGTAATTAATGGTAAATAACCATAGATATATGGGTTCCTCATAAAAAATTTTTTTCCTCTATTTTTATTAATAACTTCCTATTTATAATATAGCCAAAACTCTTCTACAACTGCAAGCTAAATCCCATTCGTCCATATGCATTCGTAATGAAAGTACGTTATAATTGGTATACTTACTTGCATAAAGGAGGGTTTTTTTGTTACAAGTACTTTATATTTTCATACCAATGCTTGTTGCAATATTCGTGCCACTTTTGTATAAACGCATGAAACATATTCACACAGGCTGGTTTGTTCTTGCTGTACCTGCTACACTTGCAATTATTTATGCAACTTATATTGCTCAAGTAGCAAAAGGAGAAGTATTTACTGCAGAGCTACCTTGGATTCCATCGCTCGATATTTCAGTTATCTCTTATTTAGATGGACTTAGCTTATTATTCTCGCTGCTAATTACTGGTATTGGCTCATTAGTTGTACTTTACTCCATTTTTTACTTAGACAAGCATAAAGAAAAATTACATAATTTTTATGTTTATTTACTACTATTTATGTCTGCAATGCTAGGAGTTGTACAGTCAGACCATTTAATCACACTTTATTTCTTTTGGGAGCTAACATCAATTTCATCATTTTTACTAATTGGCTACTGGTATACACGAGATGCCTCACGCCTTGGTGCATTAAAGTCAATGATGATTACAGTTGGTGGCGGCTTAATGATGCTAGGAGGATTTGTTCTTCTTTATTTAATGGGTGGAACTTTCTCCATACGTGAGCTAATTACGATAGCACCTAATTTAGTCGAACATCCTTTCTTTACATGGTCACTAATATTATTACTATTAGGTGCGTTTACCAAATCCGCACAATTCCCATTCTACATTTGGCTGCCAGATGCAATGGAAGCGCCAACACCCGTGAGTGCCTACCTTCACTCTGCAACAATGGTGAAAGCAGGTATTTATTTAGTTGCGCGCTTTACACCAATTTTTGCTGCATCTGAGCTTTGGGTATGGCTAGTAACAGGTATCGGTATTTTAACACTTTTCTGGGGTTCCTTCTTTGCTATCAAGCAAACGGACTTAAAAGGAATTCTAGCATTTTCTACCGTCAGTCAGCTTGGGCTTATTATGTCACTGCTTGGGGCAAGTGCCGTTGCATTTCATACAAATAGCTCAGTCGATACGATTAAATATGCGGCTTTTGCTGCTATTTTCCATCTTATCAACCATGCAACATTTAAGGGTAGTCTGTTTATGATTGCAGGAATTGTGGACCATGAAACAGGTACGCGTGATATTCGAAAGCTTGGTGGCTTAATGAGCATTATGCCAATAAGCTTTACCGTTGCTGCAATTGGAAGCTTATCAATGGCTGGTCTTCCTCCATTCAATGGCTTCTTAAGTAAGGAAATGTTTTTAACAGCTATGCTGGCACTACAAAAGTTTGAATTTTTCGGCTTTGATACATGGGGAGCACTTTTCCCAATTGTCGCTTGGGTCGCTAGTATTTTCACATTTATTTATAGCTTTTATTTTGTTGCTAAAACATTTACAGGTAATTACAAACCAGAACAATTACCACACCAACCACATGAAGCACCAATTGGCATGCTTATTTCGCCAATTATTTTAGCAGTATTTGTAATCGCTATCTTTTTCGTACCAAACTTTATCGGCGATATGTTTGTAAAGCCAGCCGTGCAGGCGATTCAACCATTTTTATATACAGCACCACAAGATGTTGATATTCATGTGGCTGCTTGGCATGGACATATTACGCCTGAGCTATTAATGACGATTGGTATTGTTATTATTGGTGTTTTATTATTTGTTGCCTTACCAAAATGGCAGGGGCTCTATCAATACTTGCCACAAGCATTCACATTGAACAATGCTTATGACAAAATGATGCAAGGGTTAGATACTGGCTTAAATCGTCTATCACAACGTTATATGACAGAATCAATGCGTCACTACTTACTCTATATGTTTAGCGGCATTACGGTAATTGTGATAGGTTCTCTTTTTATCAAAGATGCCTTTCGCATTGCTTGGCAAGAAGCATCACCGATTCGACCGTATGAAATTATCATTGTGGTCGTTTTAGTAATCGGTACAGCCATTGTTATCTTAGCAAAATCACGACTTACAGCCATTATTGGGCTAGGTGCTGTAGGCTACACGGTTGCTTTATTCTTTGTTATTTTTAACGCACCTGATTTAGCCCTTACACAGCTTGTTATTGAAACCATTTCAGTAGCATTATTTTTAATGGCATTTTACCATCTACCAAGAATGGGCAAACGAGAAGAGCGTATGAAATTCCAATTACATCGTGCCATTATTTCGATTACGGTTGGTATTATGGTAACGCTTGTAGCACTATCTGCTCACTCTCAAAAGCTGATTCCATCTATTTCTAAATATTATGAGGAAACAGTTTATTCATTAGCGGGTGGAGGCAATATTGTCAATGTTATTTTAGTAGACTATCGTGGCTTTGATACATTATTTGAAATTACGGTACTAGGCATTGCTGGAATGGGTATTTTAGCTATGATTAAGTTGCGTATGAATCGAAAGGAGAAAACACATGAAAACAAATGATGTGATTATACAATTTACTGCTAAAATTGTATTCTTTATTATTTTCTTCTTCTCCATTCATATTTTTCTAGCAGGGCATTACACTCCTGGGGGTGGCTTTGTTGGTGGACTGTTAACATCAAGCGCTATTGTACTTTTAATTATAACATTTGATATTAATACAATTCGCCATATTTTACCTATCAATTATACGTATTTTACAGCTGGTGGCTTACTGCTAGCTCTTGCAACAGCAGCATACCCAATGTTTGTTGGCAAGCCGTTTTTCACACATTTCTTTGATTATTTTGATTTACCGCTGCTAGGCAAACAGTCACTCCATACGGCTATGCTGTTTGATACGGGCGTTTATTTGGTTGTTGTGGGTGTTACGATGACCATTATTCAAACGATTGGGGAGGATGAATAATGGAAATAATTATGGCCTTTGTCATTGGCTTTCTCTTTATGGCAGCAGTTTATTTAATGCTATCCAAAAGCCTATTACGTATTATTATTGGTACAGGCTTGTTAAGCCATGGGGCACATTTACTTATTTTAACAATGGGTGGTCTTGGTGGAGAGGCTCCTCCTGTTTTAAGCGATGGGGCAAAAACATTTGCTGACCCATTACCACAGGCACTTATTTTAACAGCGATTGTTATTAGCTTTGGGGTAACAGCATTTTTCCTTGTTCTTGCTTACCGCTCGTATCAGGAGCTGAAAACAGATGATATTAGTTTAATGAGAGGAAGTGATGAGGATGAATAACTTCCTACTACTACCTATTATCATCCCATTTTTCTTTGGTATTATATTAATGCTTGGTAGAAAGAATTTAACCTATCAACGAGTATTTGCATTGCTTGGTGTTGGGCTTGCTCTTATTTCAGCCATTGCCCTGCTCTTTAAAGTAAAGCATGATGGTATCCAAAAGGTAACATTTGGTGACTGGCCTGTTCCTTATGGGATTACAATGGTTTCTGATATGGTGTCTGTATTGCTTGTTACAACAACATTGCTTATTGCCTTTTTTGTTGTATGGTATGGCTTTGACTCCATTACAAAGGAGCGCGAACACTTCTTTTACTACCCAGGCATTATGTTTATTTTAACAGGAGTCAATGGGGCATTTACAACAGGTGATATTTTTAACCTTTTTGTATTCTTTGAAGTATTATTAATGGCGTCCTATTTACTCATTGTACTTGGAGGGGAAAAGGGTCAGCTCAAAGGGTCGATTAAATATATTTTAATTAATGTTATTTCATCTGCCCTGTTTGTTATTACAGTTGCCTTTTTATATTCTGTAGTTGGTACATTAAATATGGCGGATATTGCTGTTAAAATAGCAGATATTCAGCAGCCAGGCATTATTACGGTTATTGCTGTACTCTTTTTAATGGTATTTGGCTTAAAAGCAGCTATTTTCCCATTATATTTTTGGTTACCAACTTCTTATGCGGCAGCACCGATTCCTGTGCTCACACTATTTGGGGCACTACTAACAAAGGTCGGCGTTTATGCTATTACACGTACCTATACACTATTTTTTGTACATGATTTATCGTATACACATCAGTTACTAATGGTGCTAGCTATTGCCACAATTGTAGCAGGCTGCATTGGTGCACTTGCTTATTTCGATGTCAAACTTATTATTATTTATAATATTGTCATTGCAGTAGGTGTTATTTTATTTGGTGTTTCCCAAATGAACGAGGTTGCCTTAAAAGGCGCAATGTTTTATTTTATTCACGATATGCTTATTAAAGCTGCTCTCTTTATGCTAATTGGGATTGTTATGTATATTACAGGCACATCCGATTTACGTAAAATGGGTGGACTAATGAAGAAATATCCTGTTCTTGGCTGGAGCTATTTAATTGCAGCGTTTGGCTTAGCAGGTATCCCACCACTCAGTGGATTTGTTGGTAAGCTATTAATTGTTCAAGGTGGCTTTGAGGCTGGTAGTATGTGGGGCAGTATTTTTATCTTAGCTTCCTCATTGCTTGTGCTATTATCAGTGATTCGTATTTTCATCTACGCCTTTTGGGGTGAGGAAAAAGAAACAAGTGGCACTGTCAATACAAAGGTTTATAAAATGCTCTTTATCCCTACTGCCCTGTTAGTATGTATTACTGTGGCATATGGTGTTGGCTCTGAATGGATTACGCCATTTATGGATGATGCTGCAAAACTATTAAATGATCCATCTATTTATATAGATGCTGTGATGAAGGAGGAGTAACGCGGATGGCATTTCAAATTATTTTAAATGTTGTACTTGCCTTTGTCTGGATGTTCCTATCCTCTAATTACACAGCAACAGGCTTTATTATTGGATTTTTGCTAGGCATTATCTTACTGCTGATGATGCGACGCTTTTTCACTTCACGCCTTTATATTTACCGTATATGGGCAATTATCAAACTAACATTGCTATTCTTTAAAGAACTAATATTAGCCAATGTTCAGGTGTTGCGAGTTGTTTTAAAACCAGAGCTAAATATGCAGCCTGCCTTTTTTGCTTACCCTACTGTTTTAAAGGAAGAGTGGGAAATTACGCTATTATCTAGCTTAATTACATTAACACCTGGAACCGTAGTAGTACATGTATCTGATGATGCTAAAACATTGTATATCCATGCGATTGATATTAGCGATGTGGATGAAGCGATTGCTTCCATTCACGATTCATTTGAAAAAGCCATTTTGGAGGTGAGTAAATCATGACAATATTTATTATCGCTATCATTGTAGTGATTTGCTTATCAATGATTGGGGTTATTTATCGAATGATTAAAGGCCCTGCTGCATCAGACCGTGTTGTAGCACTAGATTCACTTGGTGTATCACTGATTTCACTTATCGGACTATTTTCGATCTTAGTGGAAACAAGCTTTTTCCTAGAGATTATTTTATTGTTAGCGATTTTATCGTTTATCGGCACAGTGGCTTTCTCTAAATTTATAGAGAAAGGAGATATCTTAAAACGTGACAATTCTCGCTAATAGCTTAGTTATCTTTTTTATTGCAATTGGAACACTTTTTATTGTTGTAACGGCTATTGGGCTTATTCGTTTGCCTGATTTATATACGCGCGCCCATGCCGCCTCTAAAAGTGCAACGCTTGGTGTTATGTGTGTATTGATTGGTGTATTCTTTCACTTTTGGCTAATTGAAGGTCACTTTAATCCACGCATTTTACTAGGGGTATTATTCTTGTTTATTACAGGACCTGTTGGAGGGCATATTATGACACGCTCCTCCTATATCGCTGGTGTCAAGCCATGGAAGGGAACTGTACGTGACGAGTTAGGCCCTGAAATTGAAAGAATGAAGAAGGAACAAAATATTAAGTAATCCATAAAAAAGCTGCCTGATATGTATGTATCGGGCAGCTTTTGCTTAAATATAGCCTTTATCTGTTAAAATCTGTGTAAGCTGTTGAGCACATTCTTCAATGGAATAGTGCTCTGTATCTAAAATAATTTCTGGATTTTCTGGTTCCTCATAGGGTGCACTAATCCCTGTAAAGTTAGGAATTTCTGCATTTCTCGCTTTTTTATATAAACCCTTTGGATCTCTTTGCTCACAAGTTTCCACGGAACATTTTACATACACCTCAATAAATTCACCATCCGCTACAAGCTCACGTACCACTTGACGATCCTCACGATAGGGCGAAATAAACGCTGTTAAAACGATTTGACCGCTCTCCACAAACAGCTTTGCAACTTCTCCGATACGGCGGATATTTTCCTTGCGCCCTACCTCATCAAAGCCTAAATCTTTATTTAAGCCATGGCGCACATTATCTCCATCTAATACAAAGGCCTGATTGCCGCTTTCAAATAATTGACGAGCAAATGCATTGGCTACAGATGATTTACCTGATGCCGACAAGCCCGTAAACCATAAAATAAAGCTTTGATGCTTATTTTTTGAACGGCGCTCTTCTTTTGTAACGGAGGCTTCATGCCAGACAATATTTGAACTCATTTCACTACCTCCTTACGCATGCCTTTAATTAATACATCTACTACTTCCTTACGGCTAAATGTACTTGGTGGCACTTCACCATTACGCAGCATTTCACGCACCTTTGTTCCTGATAAAATTACATGTGCAGTGCTATCATGTGGACATGTTTTTGTAGTAGCCATACCTTCACATAGCTTGCAGTAGAAGCTATGCTCAAATTTCAATGGCACAATGCCTAACTCATCCTCTGTAAATTGCTCAAAGATTTTTTGTGCATCATATGTGCCATAGTAATCACCAACACCTGCATGGTCACGACCGACAATAAAATGCGTACAGCCATAATTTTTTCGAACAAGCGCATGGAAAATGGCTTCCTTTGGTCCTGCATAGCGCATAGCGGCTGGAAATACCCCTAATTGTACACGGCTTTCAGGGTAATAGTTTTGCAGTAGCACCTCGTAACTCTCCATACGAATAGCCGCAGAAACATCATCTGATTTTGTTTCCCCAACAAGCGGATTTAAAAATAAACCATCGATTGTTTCAAGTGCTGCCTTTTGAATATATTCATGTGCACGATGCACAGGGTTACGTGTTTGGAAGCCTACAATTGTTTTCCAGCCCTTGTCTGCAAACAATTGACGTGTTTCAACTGGATCAAATGAATAGGCAGGAAACTGCTGTGCAATACGCTTTACTAATGTAATTTTTCCGCCAACATAAATTGCAGGACGATCATATAATTTTTGAACACCTGGATGTGCTAAATCCTCTGTGCCATAGACAAGTAATGCCTCTTTTCTCTTATTTGGCTCATAAATATCTGTAACTTGAATCACACCATAAACTTCATGGTTATAAACTAATTTCGCCTCATCACCTAGTTGTAGTGTTGCTGCCTTCTCCTTTGTTACAGGCAATGTAATCGGAATGCTCCAAACAACACCCGATGCTAAACGACTTTGTTCCACCACTGATTCATAGTCCTTTTGTGTTAAAAAGCCTTCAATTGGACTATAGCCACCTATTGCAATTAATTCCAAGTCACTTAATGAAATTGCATCTAGCTCAATTTCCTTATATATAGCTGTTAAATCTTTCTTAGGGTCAAATGCTTGCACAAGTAATCCGCCATGTGGTTGTAAACTCATCTTAAAATCCTCCTAATTCTAGTTAAATACTATGTTTTAATAAAATTAAATACCTTCTCCTGCATCATAAATCGATTGCTCTTCTTCACGCATAATACGCATTAAACTAATTACACCGAGTGTTCCTACAATAATGCTACCAATCAAAATAATGGCATAGAGGTCTTTCTCTAAAAATAACTGTACTAAAAAATAAGAAATCGCTAATGAAAAAATCGGTGAAACAATCCAAATTCGAAATATCTTTTTCACAATATTTTTGTTGAAAATTTGTGCTCCATTTTTCGCCATCCCCATTCCAATAATAGATGAGGATGTTACTTGTGTAAGTGGTACTGGAAGCCCAAATATTGAACTAATACCTACAAGCAGTGCACCTGTACTTGAAATTAAAATACCTTCAGCCTTCTGAAAACGCACAATTTTTTTACCATTTGTTTCAAGCACTCGCTTACCAAGCAATATTGCACCTATTGCAACAAATGCCCCACCAAGCACAATGCCTGTTGTAACATCCATCATCCCTGCACCAACAAGTGGTCCAACTGCATTGGCAACATTGTTCATCCCTGCTGAAAATGCTTCGAAAAATCCAGCTAATATTAGAAGAATGGTTAAAATTGGACGATCCTTTAATAATCCTTTGCCCTGTAATTTGTATAATAACCGACCAAATACAAGTGCAATTACAAATGCTACAATCGGAACAATTACCCAAAATGACATAATGACAAGTAAGGATTTTACAAATAACACTTTATAAGCAATTCCTACACCAACAACAGCGCCTACTGTTACTTCACTTGTTGATAATGGGATACCTAAAAGATTGGCGAAAAATAGCGAGCTTGTGGCAGAGATTAAAATAATAATAACAACCTTAACAGTAATATACTCTGTAGGCATAATACCTGAGCTAATTGTTTTCACAACTTCTCCTCCGCCTAATACAGCGCCGCTATAGACACCAATTGCGCATAATAGTAAGGCTTGCCAAGCTTTTTTAATAGCACCTGCGCCATAAGCAACCCCCATTGAAGCGGCTGCTCCACTTGCACCTATATTCATCGCAAAAAATAAGCTAATCGCTATTGCAAAATATTCAAGCATGGCATAACTCCTTTACTCATGTAATCCGCATTCTGTTTTACCAGAACCTTGCCATCTGCCTGAACGTAAATCCTCCATCGTAAAGGCTGGCTTTGTACAATGCTCACAGCCGATACTTGGATAGCCTTGATCGTGCAATGGATTGTATGGCAAATCATGCTTGGAAACATAACGCCAAACATCCTTCCAAGTCCAATGAATCAGCGGACATACTTTAATTGACTGAAATTTATCATCACGATTAAGGAAATTTGTTTTTTGGCGTGTTGGCGATTGTTCACGGCGTAAGCCTGATATCCATGCCTTTGTACCTGATAGCGCTTCATATAAAGGCTTAATTTTACGAATATCACAGCATTGATTTGGATTGGATTTCCATAGTTCATCACCATATTGAGCCGCCTGCTGTTCTAGTGTAAGTGCTGGCTTCTTCATCACAATATTTAATTGCGGATATTTTTCTTTCACACGCTGAATTGTTTCATATGTTTCTTTAAAATGAACATCTGTATCTAGAAAGACAATCGTTGCATCTGGCTTTACTTTTGAAATAAGGTCAATTAAAACAATGCCCTCAATGCCAAAGCTACATGCATAAACGATTTCATCCCCATATTCCTGATAGCTCCACCGTAAAACCTCTAGTGCAGCCTTATATGTTTCATCAATCTGAAAATCAATGGTTGGCTCCTGCCAAGTTGCATGTGTTAACATCAAATCCCCCTCATAGCGAAAAAGGCGTTCTAACATAAGACACCGCAAAACAGGTCTTTGTTAAAACGCCTCTAGTTTAACTAGTCAGCCTATTATTTGTGATTGTTCACTATTTCATGTCGCAATCACTTTTCTTATTTACAATATATAACACAGCATACCTAGTAGTCAACTAGGTTTTTTATATTTTTTGAATTTTAAAGCTTTTTTCGCTCAATTTTCTTAGTCACTCAAAATAACTATATTTTAACATTTTTCGAATAAGCATTTTTTCAAATTCCTTGTTGACTAATAAGAAATGTATGTTTAATGTATTACTAAGCGATAACGCAAACAAAAAAATGCTGATCAGAGGATCTGAAGGCCATCTATCTATGATGTTAATTCATTGTAGAAGATGGCTTTTTTGTATTCTTGAATTCAGAAAAAGGAGAGAATCAATATGAAAAAAACACATCTTTTCCGATCATTAGCACTTCTATCTGTATTCACATTAGCTTTAACAGGCTGTGGCAGTGCTTCAAATGAAACTGCAGATGCCCCAAAAACAACAAAATCTGTGGAACTATTAAATGTATCCTATGACCCTACACGTGAGCTTTACGATGAATTCAATCAAGATTTTATTAAAAAATGGAAGGATGAAACAGGTCAAGAGGTCACGATTAAGCAATCACATGGTGGCTCTGGCAAACAAGGGCGAGCAGTGATTGACGGGCTTGAAGCAGATGTTGTCACACTTGCACTAGCCTATGATATCGATGAAATTGCACAGGCTCGTGAGCTGTTAAATGAAGATTGGCAAGCAGAATTTGACCATAATTCTACCCCATACACATCAACCATTGTCTTTTTAGTACGCAAGGGCAACCCAAAAAATATTCAAGACTGGGATGATTTAACAAAGGACGATGTATCAGTCATCACACCTAATCCTAAAACATCTGGCGGGGCTCGTTGGAATTACTTAGCTGCTTGGGCTTATGCTGGGGAATTATACAATAATGACGAAGCTAAAATAAAAGAGTTTATGAATGCACTTTATAGCAATGTAGAGGTACTAGATTCTGGTGCTCGTGGTGCTACAACAACATTCGTAGAACGACAAATTGGGGATGTTCTAATTGCTTGGGAAAATGAGGCTTATCTATCGCTTCATGAGTTGGGTAAGGATGAATTTGAAATTATTACCCCTTCATTAAGTATTTTAGCAGAGCCACCTGTTGCCATTGTTGATAAAATCGTGGATAAAAAGGATACGCGTGAAGTTGCTGAGGCTTACTTACAGCATTTATATAGTGATACTGGTCAAGAAATTGCTGCAAAAAACTATTATCGACCACGTAACGAGGAGATTTTAGCTAAGTATCAGAAGCAATTCCCTCAGCTTGAGCTTGTTACCATTGATGATTTTGGCGGCTGGTCAAAAGCACAGACAACTCACTTTAAGGATGGCGGTACTTTTGATGAAATCTATGTACCACAATAAGGAGCGTTGTCATGAATAATGTAAGCTTACCGAAAAAATCACGTAGAATTATTCCCGGCTTTCATCTGTCACTTGGCTATACAATGCTCTATGTTAGTTTGCTTGTGTTGTTACCATTGTCAATGATCTTTATTCATACGATGTCCCTAAGTTGGACTGAATTTATTACGATCATTACAGACCCTCGTGCTGTTGCCTCGTATAAAATCAGCTTTGGTACAGCACTAGTCGCTGGTATTATCAATGCTATTTTCGGCACAATTATTGCTTGGGTTCTTGTACGCTATCCATTTCCATTTAAGCGAATGATTGATGGACTGGTAGACTTACCCTTTGCCTTACCTACTGCTGTAGCTGGGATTGCTTTGACTTCACTCTATGCACCAAACGGTTGGATTGGTCAATTTTTCGAGTTTAAAATTGCCTTTTCGCCTCTTGGCATTATTATCGCCTTAACATTTATTGGGCTACCATTTGTTGTTCGAACAGTACAGCCAGTCTTACAAAATATTAGCGCCGAGGTCGAGGAGGCTTCTGCAAGCCTTGGTGCAAATCGTTTACAAACCTTTCGTAAAATCATTTTGCCAGAGCTGACACCTGCTATTTTAACAGGCTTTTCTTTGGCCTTTGCCCGTGCATTAGGTGAATACGGCTCCGTTGTATTCATTGCTGGAAATATGCCGATGAAAACGGAAATTACGCCTTTAATTATTATGACAAAGCTCGAACAATATGATTATGCTGGTGCTACTGCCATTGCAGTCGTTATGCTTGTCACATCCTTTGTGTTACTATTCATGATCAATTTCATACAATGGCTAACGAATCGCCGTTTTATACATTAGGAGGTTATATATGGAATATTCAATAGCTCTATCAAAGCCTGCTGCCTTACAAGAGCCTCGCATTATTCGGTATTTATTAACGTTTATTGCTTTAGCGTTTTTAGCCTTTTTTATCGTGCTGCCTTTAGTATCTATTTTTATTACAGCATTTCAAAAAGGAGCAGAGGTATATTTTGCAGCGATTACACATCCAGATGCCTTAGCTGCTATTAAACTAACGTTAATAGTTGTTGCTATTGCTGTACCATTAAATGCTATTTTCGGTGTAATGGCTGCTTGGGTGCTTACAAAATTTAATTTTAAAGGAAAAAATCTATTGCTTACTATTGTTGATTTACCCTTTGCCGTTTCCCCTGTTATTGCTGGCTTAGTATTTATTTTATTGTTTGGCTCTCAGGGGCTATTTGGTGATTGGCTGTTCGCACATAATATTAAAATTGTTTTTGCACTGCCTGGTATTGTGCTTGCTACTATTTTTGTTACATTGCCCTTTGTAGCACGTGAGCTAATACCTTTGATGCAGGCACAGGGAACGTCTGAGGAGGAGGCATCCATTTCTCTTGGTGCTAGTGGCTTTAAAACATTTTGGTATGTCACATTACCGAATATTAAATGGGGTTTATTTTATGGGCTAATCTTATGTAATGCACGTGCCATTGGAGAATTTGGTGCTGTTTCTGTTGTGTCAGGTCATATACGTGGCATGACCAATACAATGCCGCTTCATATTGAAATTTTATATAATGAATATCAATTTTCAGCCGCCTTTGCTGTCGCCTCACTAATGAGTGTGATGGCAATCTTAACATTAGTTATAAAAGACATCATTGCATGGAAATCAAAATCCGTTTAGAAGGGGATGGTTCATATGAGTATCCACATTCACAACATATCGAAAAAATATGGCTCTTTTCAAGCATTAGAGGATATTTCAGTTAATATTCAATCTGGAGAGCTAGTAGCTTTACTTGGCCCCTCTGGCTCAGGAAAAACTTCATTATTACGTGTCATTGCAGGTCTTGAATCCTCTGATGTGGGCGACATTTTATTTGATGGGCAGTCCATGACAGATCGGCATCCAAAGGAACGCAATGTAGGCTTTGTCTTTCAACATTATGCACTTTTTCGCCATATGACTGTTTTTGATAATGTCGCTTATGGGCTAAAGGTGCGTCCTCGAAAAACGAGACCCTCTAAACAAGACATAAAAGACAAAGTAATGGAGCTGCTGCGGCTTGTTAAACTTGAAAATTTCGCGGATCGCTACCCTACACAGCTATCAGGTGGACAACGACAACGTGTAGCGCTTGCCAGAGCTCTCGCTGTAGAGCCTAAGGTGCTTTTACTGGATGAGCCCTTTGGAGCGCTGGATGCCAAAGTACGAAAGGAATTACGTCGTTGGCTACGCAAGCTGCATGATGAGTTTCATATTACAAGTATCTTTGTCACGCATGATCAGGAGGAAGCTTTAGATGTAGCAGATCGCATTGTTGTGATGAACAATGGCAAAATCGAGCAAATTGGAAGCCCTGATGAGGTCTATACAAATCCAAAAAGCCCATTTGTCTATGATTTTTTAGGCAATGTCAATCTCTTTAAGGGGCGCTTAGCGAATGGCAAGCTATTGCATGGTGCAGTTGCCCTTGATGTCCCTGATAGCCATACACATACGGAAGACAACGCCATAGGGTATGTACGTCCTCACGATATTCATATTGAGAAAACCAATATGCCGGGTACAGTCCCTGTCAAAGTCAGTCATATTCATTTACTAGGGCCGATCGTACAAATTGAGCTACGACGCGAAGACCTTGACGAATTTTTAGAGGCAGAATTATCAAAAGAACAATTTTTTCAGCTTCAGCTGACAATTGGCGATCAAGTTTATGTCAAACCAAAGCATTTAAAGGTGTTTATTCCTGAGGATTACTCTATTTAATAAAGCTGCATAAATCCCAAGCTCTAAAAATCTTAGGGTTTATGCAGTTTCTTCTCTATTAAAATAGTCGCACTTTTTTAGCTACATACATCGCCATACTAACTGTTATTAACAATAAAAATGTAAACTTCTTCGTCATCTCTGGGTCCTCTGGTAAAGGTGGAAGGAAAATAAAAATATGTGGCCATGGCAGACCCGATGTTCCTAATGTCACTACCTCAATCACGGTATAAATAAATAAAATAGCTAAGGTCACCTCAACGCTTTTCATCACAAAAAGCAGTGCAAGTCCGCCAAACAAATAAAACAACAGTAGTACAGGTAAATGGGTTAAGGTAATGCTATCAAAGACAGCAGCACCTCCCTTTATTCCGATAATTAGCAATAGCACAATTAGCAACAAACTATAGAGAATACCATAACGAGCAATATCATAAAAAAACCATTTGCGATAATAGGGAAACAATGTATCCTCGGCTCCATGCACTAATAGCTCGCTATAGCGATACACTAAATGCCAGCAGCAAAATGGCAAAAAAATACCTTGCACAATAATAAAATGGTTATAGTAATCTTTCTCCATCGAGGCATAAAATAAAATCCCTAGTAAAGCTACTCCCCACATGAAAAATGGCACATAAAATGCCCCTTTCATGCTTTTTTTATCAAATGCAAACAATAGCCTACTATTTTCCATTATCAACACCTCGTACAACTGCTAAATAGCCTTCCATTAAACGAGGAATCACCCTTGGCTGATCTAAAGCTTCCGTTGAAAAGATACGCACCTTTAAATGTTGTTCCTCTTCATTAATTTGTGTAACATCCTGTGTCATTAAAAGCTCACTTAATGCCTCTGCCTGCACATCCATATGATAGACATAACCATCCGCTCGTTGCTTTAGCTCCTCAGGTGTACCTTCAAAACGCAGCTGTCCTTGTGTCAGAATACCAATTTTAGTACAAAGAAACTCAATATCCTCCACAATATGGGAGGAGATAACAACCGTATGCTGCTTCCCTAGCTCTAATAATAAGTTACGAAAACGAATTCGTTCTTCAATATCAAGCCCTGCAGTCGGCTCATCAAACAATAAAATAGATGGCTTTCTCATTAATAATTGGGCAATACCGACTCTTCTTCGCATTCCCCCAGATAGCTCATTCATTTTTTTATGTTGCTGTCCGCTTAAATTTACAATCGCTAATGCCTCTTCTATTTGCTGCTGTCGCTCACTTTTTTTCACAATTCCCTGCAAAACAGCAATATGATCAAGCACCTCATAGACTGAAATTTCAGGATAAATCATAAAATCTTGCGGTAAATAACCGATCAAGGTATTAACAGTAATATAACTAGCATGACGATGGACATAGTGTTGATCATCAATTTTAATTGAACCAGCCGTCAACGTCTGCAATCCTGCTAATATTTTCATTAATGTTGTCTTACCTGCCCCATTTGGACCAATTAAACCATAAATCCCTTCTACTGTTAATGAAATATCATCTAATATATTGCGCTTTTTAATCGTTTTTGTTAAATTCTCAATTTCCATTCTCATGCTGAAGCACCCCCCGTACAAGTTGTTCAATTTGCTGCCAGTCATTTTGCACCTGCTCAATATTACTAAACCATGCACTTAATAGCCGATTTTGTAATGCTTCGTCTGCTTGCAACACCTGGCTATAAACAAAATCAGCCGATTGTTGATCTGTAGCTGAGAACTCGTGATAATAAAATGGGCTTGGGCGGAATAATTCAGATCCTGGTTGGTTAATTTTATGACGCGTTGCTAAAATTTGGCTTGTCAAATCCAGCCATTCCTCAGCTACTGCTGGATTGCTCAATTGCTGATTAATATGTGCAAATGCCAGCTTACTTGGCATTAAATAAGCTGTCCCATCAATAGAGTCAATAGCATAGAGAGAATCTGTTGGATATAACAGGAAATTATCATGCCATTGTACCGCTCCCCCACCTGATTGAAAAACAAGCAAATCTGGCAAAGCTCGGCTAGCAGATATTAGCTTTTGAAGGTCTTGATTAACCTGCTCCATACGTGTAATCATCACCTCAAATTGCTCTTTTGTTTCCGTCCAATCTAATGGATAAACTATTTGATAGTGCCCAATTGTTTGCTGTTGGAACGGTGCCTTGATTACTGCTAGGCCATCTACAACGCCCTCATAAATGGTTGGCTGAATTTGCGGAATATTTAAAAGCAACTCTTGCTTGCTATGCACCTGAAATTTCACTGCTGGCTCTTGAATTGGCTTCAGAATAGCTCGACCATAGCCTATAAAATCAATATACTGTATAAGCGGTTCCGCACTTCTTTTTGGATACCAGCCCACTGTAGCAGGTAATAGCCAACGATCTCGATGCACCTTAACAAAAAATTGACTCGTTAATGTATAGTCAAAAGTTAAAGCAGTTGTTGTTGGTTGAATTGTAACACTTACTGTATCTCCTTGACGTTGAAAAGACTGCTCCTTCCCATGCTCATCTACAATGCGCTGAATCGGAAAGGCATGATGGAGTTGAAAGGTCGGTGTCGTTGTTTGTACTTGCTCTAAGGCAACTGTTGTCGATAATTGATTGCCTGTATCGCTGATGTTAATTGTATAATTAGCGATATGATAACGTAAATCGGCTGGTGGTATAGTATAGTTTTTATAATAAAGACTTTCAGCTTCTTCATCTGCATAGTTAAAAACTCTTGATTCATTACGTGTCATCTGCTCAATACTTCCTATTGTTAGCCCACCTACTAGAAATATAGCAATTACAGTAGCTATACGTTGTTGACGGAACATGCTATAACGCAATAAGCTAATCAAAAGTAATAAGACCGACACCAATATCCAGCCAATTCCTTTCCACGCTGTCCCACCTGAATAACTATAGCCCATATATGATTGATAGACTTGGTAGAGACTCATTGTAGATAAATATGAAAAGCTACGCCAATCATCCGCCTGAATTTGTCGAAAATAGTTGATAAAAATTTCTGTATTTATCGGTCCTAGTAAAAACCAAATTATCAGTAAAATCACAAAACTTATCTTATGTTTGCCCACTACACTAGCAATCAACACACCAATCGCTAAACCAATCAAGGTTGGTAGCCAACAATAGAGCACAATAAATAGAGCTACTTCTAGATAAAAGTTTGACCACGGAACCGAAACAGCCCTATAAAAGCACCATACAAGCAGTGTTTGGACAATAAAAAATATACCTTGAATACTCATATGTACAACTGCCATTGCTACGATTTTCTGCCATAATATACGGTAGGCATCTGAGAAATAACGTTCCATGCCAAAAGCACGCTCTTCAGCAAATAAGCGATAAAAAAAGACCATATAAATCATAAAAAGCATTTGCCCTGGCACAAAAAGCTCCCCTAATACATTGCCATAGTCTGTTGAAGTGCCGTTATATAGTACAATATAACGAACAGAAAGCATCACTGTATAGACAAGTAAAGCCCCTACATAAAATTTACTAGTTATTAGACGTTTACTATAAAAAATGACTAAATTCATCCACCGACTCATCCGCTCCATCCTTTCCTCACATACTAGTAAAGATGCATCGCAATAAACTGCGATGCATCCTTTAGCTTACTTCACCGTAACTTTAGCGCTACCCGAAATTTGTGTTGTATTCGCCTGTGTATTTGCTTGTGCATAATACTGTTCTCCACTTGTTGTTGTAAAAGATGTGGATGTGGATGTTCCTGGATTTGCAATTAAGTTTGCCTTAATCGTATCTGGCCACCAATTTTTATATACTTTAGCATAGCCTTGTACGTAAAATACCGGACCTGATGATGTCACTGTCAAAGTTCCAGATGTTCCAGTAGCTGTTACGTTACTTCCTGTTGCACTCGAACTACCTACAGGTATGTAAGCTGTAGATGTCCCTGCTGCATAGGCTGAGCCAGCAACGCCAAGCATAACAGCCAATGCACCACATTTAAGTATTTTATTCAGCTTACCTTTTTTCTTACAAATTAGCATATTTCTCACCTCCTTTCAATGGTGTTAATGTACCATTATCTAACAAAAATGTTTGTTGTACAGATTGTGAAATATCAGGTTCCATACGATTACCTGTAATAACAAAAGATAATTTATTTTCCCATTTTTTAAGAAAATCAAAAAACTGAGATCGTTCTTCAAAATCTAGTATTTTAAAGGGTTCGTCATATAAAATAATGGGAATTCTCATCGTCATAGCAATATGTGTATAAAAGACTAACTTTAAAAACTGATTTAATTGTTGAAAATACATTCGACCATCTAATTGGTAATCTAAGCATAATCCTGATACTACAAAGGATTTTTTAGTGAACAATCTATATATCGTGTGCAATTTAAAACCATTCCATTTTAAACTAAAGTCTTCAGGGACTAAAAAAAATGCTTGTCTTTTCCCTAATACTGAATGTCCCAATGTCAGATTTTCTTGTAAGTGAATTTCACCTTCCGTCAATTTTTTCTGATAAAAAAGCATGTGGAGTAAATCTGTTTTTCCTATATTATTTCTCCCAACAATGTAGGATGTTTTTGGTATTTCAATTGTGACATCATATAAAATTTTTTTATAAGAAACATTTTGAAATATAAGCATGTTGTCTTTCTCCTTATTTATATGATTTAAGAAAATAGTGAACTTGTTCTAGCGCTCTTTCTATAGCTTCTTTAGTATCTACCCCTTGCTGTAAAAAATAATGGTAGGCAATAGATTGTAGCGATGCTTCTGTGATTCCTTCAAATAACCCCACATCGTTTATATTTTGAAATGGTGTGATCATCATATAAAGGGTATCTCCATTGATCCAAAAATCATCAATTGAGTTAGGAATATCCACTTCAAATTTAGGAACAACAACTACTTTTTTCACCTGCGAAAAGTGTTGATTCTCTAGCTGCATTCTATGGAATTGCTCTACTTGATTTAAATAGTTGCTAATTGCACTATCAGTAGCACTCCACATAATAGGCATATATACTGTATAACGCCCAACTATTTTTGTACTATATTTTCCAATAATCAATGTAGGACAGGCTGTTGATTCTATTGGTTGTAATTTAGCTAATGATGATGCCACTGTAATACTATTTTTTTCACATGTACCGTTGAAACGATTCAACGTAGGTTGCTGATTTTCATTTAACAAATAGTCGATAGGTGCTATCACTGTAGGATACCAATTAAAGTGATATGGCAAATAAATATTGCCGTCTTGAATAGGTGTTAAACCATCACCATACTTAGCTATATATTCAAATGTTATCTTATCTTGTGCTCTATCTTTTAAAACAATTAGATTACCGTGTCGTTCAAAATCGATTTCTTGATTATTAGCTGTTACTCGTTTTAAATTGAATAGCTTATTTAAAAAAAATCGAGTCTGATCAGTAGTTGATAAAAGTAACGTAGTATTAAATGCAATACTTTGATCTGGCAACTGAGATACTTCAATTTTTTCTATATTTATTTGTTGGTCATCACCTTCACTATACAACGGTGTTTTTTGCCCTAATAACTCCGTATTAAGATGAATGTACTGCTCGAAGTAAAGCTTCTGCTTTGTTGCTTGAGGAATATTTGCATATAAATATTCCACTCCTATACTCATTGCAACTACACCCAAAAGCATTATTGCTAGAAGTATTTTTGGCTGCTTTATACTCACATATACAAACCATAAAATAATAACGACTACTATACATAGTCCTTTAAACACTAATGATTCATCTGCCTGAAGTGATCCTGAGAATACAGGATAATAAGGTAGACTATTCATAATAAACAAATCATAATAGGGTCTTTTCCATTCAATTAACATACTAACTGACAAAGGAACACAAAACATTAATCCGAAGAATATTCCAAGCATTCTATGCTTTCGATAGGATATATCCGCACTAAAAATACCAAGCAATAACCCTATTAAAAACGGCATATAGTAATAATTACCATATTCTTTAATAAGATTAATCATTATTTCAACAGAAAAATCAAATAAATAGCTATAATAGCAAATAAAAAGAAATAGAAATATGCTATGTAAAGTCGTAAAGCCAATTACTATTTTCAAATACCATAGAATTAAGTTTTGGCGAAAATAATTAATGGATGTTGCGTGATAAAACATACTAGTCGAATCAACCTTCACATAAATTACCGATGCCATAACATAACCCCAATAGATGGAAGCAATAATTCCGGTTATTACCAAATATTTAGTATAAAGTAAAAATTCACCCGTATGTGGCACATATGGATTAGTAAATAGATAAATCATCGGAGCGTATAACAAGGTGATTCCTATCAATGATTTTTTGCTCAGTAGATTATTTCTAAACACGAAAAAATCACCTCTATTCTATTTTTAAGCCTCAATAAAAAATATACAATTTTTTATTTAATTTCCTAAATCATAACAAAATATAACATAAAAAAACATCCGTATATCCCGCCATTTTTTTGCAGGATATACCTATTCAATGAGATTCAATATGAATGATAATATTTTACTATCATTTATTTTTATAGTATTAATAATAGGTAAAACTTTGATTATTAGGGAGGTTTTTGAAAATAAATAAAATATTACGGAAAATCACTTAATTATTTAAAGAAAAAAGGATGTCCTTACAGGAGAGCAGGGATACGACTAGAATTAAAGGTATTTCAATTCGTCATCTAGAGGCAACAAGGGAGGAGCGTAAACAATTACCACTTTTCCTTCATGACGATGTTTTACAGTAACAATTATTAGTTGTACATAAAATACAGACTACATTTCAGCAGACATTAGTAGGTACGGTTATAACTCTTCGTGTTATATGACATGATTTGCCTCCATCATAGTGAAGGATTTTTTTAGCATCCAATCTATATGGCAAAAATATTTAATAACATGTCATTGATGTGCGAGTAACAAAGAGCTCGTCAATAATAGTAAAACATGCAGAAGCAACATAAATTTATACTGCTATTAATGATTGTAGCTGATAATGGACAAGGCTTTTATATTTTGAACATCAGATACTATTTGTACAGCAACACTTTAAATTATTCACTATTTCAGGAAAGGGTAGAGCAATTAGGAGGATAATTTACGATTGCATCTCAGCTAAGTGAGCAGACAACTATTACAATCACATTGCTATTAGAATGGAGTGAACAATATGACTATTAAGATATTATTAATAGATGACCATTTATTACTATTGGAAGGCTTGAAAGCAGTACTAGAAAACGAACCAAGTATTCATGTAGTTGGCACTATTGCTGATCCATCACAACTTTTAGAGGAACTGTTACAATTGCAGCCTGATGTGATACTAATGGATATTCGTATCAAATCTCATAATGGGCTAACCTTAACAAAATCTATCACACAACAATTTCCTCATATAAAAGTTATTATCCTATCAGGCTATGATGATGATGCCTATGTTCAAGCTGCTCAAAATGCTGGAGCTAAAGCCTTTATGACAAAGGAACAATCCAATGAAGAGCTAATTGACACAGTGAAAAAAATTTATGCGGGAGATACTGTATTTCCATCCTTTAAAAAAACACGACTTACACCAAAAGAGCTAGAAATTTTGCAGCTTATTGTAGCAGAAAAAACAAGCGAAGTGATTAGTAAAGAGCTTGCTATTAGTAAACGGACTGTAGAACATCATATTTCCTCTATTCTACGAAAACTGAGTGTTCAATCACGAGTAGGTGCTGTTGTAAAGGCACTGGAACAAGGCTTAATTCGCAACACAAAAGGGCTGTAAGGAAAAGCATCCTCTTCCTTACAGCCTCTGTTTATATAGCTACAATTCTATACATTATGAACATAGCTTTCAGTATTTTCATTTGACACAGAGTGGAATTCTCGTCCATCATAGACAGCCGTTACATAACCAGCGCGAACCACAAAATCTCCAAAATGCTCGCCCTCTAAACGATCCTTTGCAAAATGTAAAAGAATTGGGCGCAGCTCTGCTAAAATTTCCTCTTCGCCAATATTTTCACGATAAATTTTATTTAAGCGATTGCCTGTAAAACTAGCACCTAGATACATATTGTATTTACCTGGTCCTTTACCAATAAAGCCGATCTCACCCATTGCTGCACGCGAACAGCCATTTGGACAACCAGACATACGAATAACAATCTCGGTTTCATTTAAGCCTGCCTCATCAATAATAGCATCGATTTTTGTAATAAGAGAAGGTAAATAACGTTCTGCCTCAGCCATAGCTAAGCCACATGTTGGTAAAGATACGCAGGCAATTGAATTGCGACGTAATGCTGAATAGTGTGCTCCATCTGTTAGCTTGTATTGCTCGATAAGCGTATTAATTTTTCTCTTCTTCTGTGGCGTTACATTGCTAATCATTAAATTTTGATTTGGTGTTAAGCGGAAATCACCTGTATGCACCTTAGCAATTTCACGTAAGCCTGTTAATAGCTCATAATCTTCAAAGTCCTTGATACGGCCATTTTGAATAAATAATGTGTAATGCCAATTACCATCAGTGCCTTTAATCCAGCCAAACTCATCACCTGTACGCTCAAATGTATATGGGCGAGCCTCTCCGATTTCCCAGCCTAGGCGACGTGTTAGCTCCTCTTTAAACCAATCAAGCCCTCTTGCATCGATTGTATATTTAAAACGAGCATTTTTACGGACAGAACGATTACCATAATCACGCTGGATTGTAATAATTTTTTCCGCTGTTTCCAGCAGCTTATCTGGTGTAATAAAGCCAATAACACGTGCAAGCTGTGGGTAGGTAGCATTATCACCATGTGTCATACCCATTCCTCCACCAACAGCTACATTAAAGCCAACAAGCTGATTATTCTCCACAATCGCAATGAGCCCAATATCTTGTGAAAAAACATCCACATCATTGCTTGGAGGAATCGCAATACCAATTTTAAATTTACGCGGTAAATATTGTGCACCATAAATTGGCTCAATCTCTTCATCCTGACTGTCTACTACCTTTTCGCCATCCAGCCATAATTCATGATAGGCACGTGTACGAGGCAATAAATGCTCACTTAGTTTTGCGGACCAATTGTAAACCTCCTCATGCAATGCTGATTGATTAGGATTCACATTACACATTACATTACGGTTTACATCTCCACAGGCAGCAAGAGAATCTAATAGCACTTCATTAATTTCCTGCATATATTTTTTTACATTCCATTTTAAAATACCATGTACTTGGAATGCTTGACGTGTCGTTAGCTTTAAGGAACCATTACCATATTTTCTTGCCATTTCATCCATCACAAGCCATTGCGCTGGTGTTGCTGCGCCCCCAGGTGTGCGGACACGTACCATAAATTGATAAGCAGGTTCCAGTTTTTGACGCTGACGCTCATTACGAACATCACGATCATCCTGTAAGTAGCTACCGTGGAATTTCATCAGGCGGTTATCATCCTCTGGAATGCCAGAGCTTAATGGGTCATTCATTGTACGTTCAAGTGTTCCGCGAAGATAATTACTCTCAGTCTTAATACGCTCTACATCACTTGGTTTCCCAGGCTGTGGCGGTAAAACTATTTTTTCTGTCATGCTCAATCGCTCCTCTAATTAAAACTTAATAAACATCACGTTGATAACGTTTTTGCTGCTTTAATTCGTTCACAAAAGCTTTTGCTTCCTCAGGGGTTTTCTGACCCTGCTGTTCAATAATACGGTGAATGGTTGCATCTACATCAGCTGCCATTGTTTTTTCATCACCACATACATAAATAACAGCGCCCTGCTCAAGCCATTCATAAAAGCTTGCTGCATTTTCTTCCAATTTATGTTGTACATATACTTTTTTATCTGTATCGCGTGAAAAGGCTACATGCATCTGACTTAACGTACCTGCGGCAAGCCAGCGCTGCCAGTCTGTTTGATAAAGGAAATCTGTAACAAAATGCTGGTCGCCAAAAATAAGCCAAGCGTTACCCTCAATGCCTAACTCCTCTCGTTCCTCTAAAAAGGCTCGATATGGCGCAATACCTGTGCCTGCACCAATCATAATAATTGGTGTATCCTGATTTTCTGGCAATCTAAAGTTTGGATTTTTATGAACATAAATTGGCAATGTATCTCCAATTTGAAGGCGCTCCGCTACACTGCCAGAGCAAACGCCCAAACGTTGTCGTCCAGCTGTTTCATAGCTTACTTTGCCAATTGTTAAATGTACTTCATCAGGATTTGCCTTTTGACTACTCGCAATGGAATAAAGTCTAGCAGGGATTTTACGCAATATTTCAATAAATTGCTGTGCACTCCATGTAAATGGCGCAAAATCCTCTACTACATCAAGTAAATCTCTTCCCTTTGCATAGTCCTTCCATGCATTTGACTCTGCAAGAAGCCTCGAAAATTCAGGATGTTCTGTATAAACGCTAATTTTTTCAAGCAATGGCTTTGATAGTACTGTAATCTCAAGCCTTTTTTGTAATGCATCCTTCAATGACAATGTTTCATCAGCAACCGTTACCTCTGCTGCTGGATCAAGCTGCAATGCGGTTAATAATGCATCGACTAGCTTTTCATCATTCTCTGGCTGAATACCAATACTGTCACCAGGCTCAAATTGGAAATTAGCACCTTCAATTGATAATTCAAGATGGCGTGTTTCTTTATTAGAGCCACGACCATTTAGATTAATATTTTCAAGCACTTCAGCGTAAAACGGGTTTTTCTTAGAATATGTAGTAGCTGCTGGTGCTTGTGTTAGCTCATTTTGTACTACAGTTGCTGCTACCTCCGCAGGCTGTTGTAAAAACTTCTCTTGCACAGCCGAGAACCATTGTGCTGCATCATCATCATAATCCACATCACAGTCGATACGAGGAGCTATCCTTGTTGCTCCTAGTTTGGCAAATTGCTCATCAAAGTCCTTACCTGTTTTACAGAAAAATTCATAGGAGCTATCGCCTAATGCAAGCACCGAATAATGTAAATGATCTAGCTTTGGTGCTCGTTTACTATGCAAAAATTCATAAAATTGGATTGCTTGATCTGGCGGATCGCCCTCACCATGTGTACTAACAATCAGTAAAAGATTTGTTATCTTTTTTAAATTAGCCGCTTTAAATTTCCCCAATGATGCAACAGTCACATCAACATTTTGAGCTTTTAGTGTAGATGCATATTTTTCAGCTAGCCCTTGACTATTCCCTGTTTGAGAGCCATATAAAATCGTGATTGTTTGCGTAATTGGTTGTGCTGCTGGCGGTGCACTTTCAACAAGGGCATCAAGTGTTGCTTGTGGTGCGCTCAAATAGCCGTTAAGCCAAATTTTTTGTTCAACCGTTAGTTTTGGCAGAAGCTCATTCAATAGCTTTATCTGCTCTTCATTAAATGGACTGTTTATTACTTGCAGTTTCAATCTTTGCCACCTCACAAAATAATAGTTATTGATGATTATCGAAGTCTTATTTTTTCCTTTTTTTCAATTTGAACCACATAGGAATTTTGTACAATCAATGTAATAGACCCGTGGTTCACAGTATTCAACATTTGGCGGACATTTTCTAATGCTAGATTTACATTTTCAGTCTTTTTATCTACCATTACGAAACACCTTCCTCTTTAAAATGTAATAGTTCATCAATACGCTCCACTAACACCTTTTTTACATTGTCGTCATAGCCTAAGCTTTCACATAAAATAATATTCTTGCCTTCAACCCCCTGTAATCGCTTTGTAATGCTTTGCCGTAAAATACCTGTAAATAATAAATAAGGCACAATAAAAACTTGCTGCTGCTTATACTGTTCTTGTTGTAGCCATTCCTCAAAAGTTGGTCCCATTCCATATAAAAAGCATGTGTCTACAGCCTTATAGTGATATTTCGTGCGTAATCTTGTCGCAATATTAGCTAAATCTCGTTTCACCGCAGGGTCACTGCTGCCACGTCCTATCAATAAGACACGAGCATGTGGGTTAGGTTGCTGCTGTTCTAGAATTCTTGCTTGCAATGTATCAATTAGTAATTCATGAACACCAAGTGGTGCACCATATGTAAACTTTACATATGGATATTGCTTTTGAGCCTTGGCAATCTCATGTGGAATATCATGCTTAGCATGCTGAGCAGCTAACAATAAAATCGGCATCACGGCAATGGTTGTCGCACCTTTATAAATACAATTGGCAATTCCCTCCGCAATGGTTGGTGTTGCAAGCTCTAAAAAGCAGATTTCCTGAATGGGCACGTACACTTCCTGCTGTACACCCTGAAGAAATGTCACAGCTTGCTCTACTCCTGCCTTTACGCGACTGCCATGTGCAATATATAAAATGGCTTGCATCATTTCACATCCTTATTCAGAAATTTCGGCTAGCTGTGAATGACTATCCTCAAACCATTGAATAGTTTCTCTTAATGTCACAACCTTCCCGACCAATATAATGCTTGGATTTTGAATATTTTCTGTACGTACAATATCTTCTATTGTTGCTAGAGTACCTGTCACAGTTTTTTGTTGAGCAGAAAATGTGCCCCAATGAATAAGCGCAACAGGTGTTTCTGGATCACGTCCATATTTTAGTAGCTGTTGACGGACATATGGCAGATTACCAACCCCCATATAAATGGCAATCGTATCAATTCCTTTTGCAAGACTTTCCCAGCGAATTGCATCTTCCTTATCATCCTGCATATGACCTGTCACCATCGCAAAGCTTGAGCCTAAATCACGGTGTGTCACTGGAATACCCGCATAAGCTGGTGCAGCAATGCCTGATGTAATACCGGGTATAATTTCGAATGGAATATGATACTGCGCTAACACTTCAGCTTCCTCTGCACCTCTTCCAAAAACAAATGGGTCCCCCCCTTTTAATCTTGTAACAATTAACCCTTGCTGTGCGTAATTAACAAGTGTTTGGTTAATATGCTCCTGAATCATGGCATGTTGTTGAGGCAACTTACCACAAAAAATGAGCTTAGCGTCTTTTTTAGCGTAGGATAACAGCTCTTTATTAATCAGCCTGTCATATAAAATAACATCTGCACATTCAATACAGCGCAATCCTTTAACTGTAATAAGATCAATATCGCCAGGACCAGCTCCTACAATATAAACTTTTCCCATTCCACTTCACTCCTTATGTAAAGAAAAAAGGCCAATATTATCCATAGGCATACTAATGCCTAAAAACAATAAAAGCCTCTAGTTTGCTAGTCAGCTACATTATTTAATTCTTAGTAATATAATAAGAATAATATATAATCTAGGATATTCTGTCAACATAAATTTTGATACTTCATAAAATACTGATTTTTAGGCATAAAAAAACCAATTGCCGATTTGCAAATCGACAACTGGTTATGATTGTTATATTCTCACCAAGGTCTACGATATCGTGGACCCGGTCGAAAATATGGGCCTCGTGGATACGGCTGATAGCTTGGATAGTTTGGGTAATACGGATAATTTGGATATTGATTAAATTGTGAGCCAAGTAAGCTGCCTAAAAATCCACCAAAAAACGGTGCGCCAAATGGCCAAATAAAACCGCCAAAGCCTCCTCCAGGATAACCTCCAAAATTACGCATATGCTACCTCCTCTTTTTACTCTATCGTATGAAGAAGGATACATCTCTCATATGTGCAATGCCTAACCTACTGGGGTTAGCACGTATATCATAAAAAAAATCAGCGATAGCAAAGACACGCTGATTTTTTATTGTTGATTATTCCTCGCCTAAGCGTTGCACAAAATTAGCAAGTGTACGTACCATTACACCTGTACCGCCTTTAGGACCTAAATCATGTGCAGTCGTGGCATCAGATGTACCAGCAATATCTAAATGAATCCATGGTGTATCACCAACAAACTCACCAACAAAGCCTCCACCAAAAATCATATGACCATCACGTCCAGGAGAATTGTTTAAATCAGCCACATCTGATTTACGAATACGTTTTTTATCGTTTTCTGTTAAAGGCATACGCCATACAAACTCATCTGTTTCTTGTGCGGCTTCCATAAATGCGGCAAAAAATGCATCGTCGTTTGATAATGCACCTGTTTTGTCCATGCCTAGTGCAGTAATAACGCCTCCAGTTAAAGTAGCAACATCAATTAGTGCTGTAGCCCCCTGCTGTTTCGCATATGTAGTCGCATCTGCCAGCACTAAGCGCCCTTCTGCATCCGTGTTTAAGACTTCTACTGTTTTCCCGCTATAGGTTGTAATCACATCATCTGGTTTAAATGCTGTATCAGATACCATATTATCTGTAGAGCCAATCACAGCGACAACATTTTTAGCTGGACGTAACTCACCAATAATTTTCATTGCTCCCAGTACAGCAGCAGCACCGCCCATATCGCCTTTCATACCAACCATTCCATCTTTAGGTTTTAATGAATAGCCACCTGTATCATATGTTACACCTTTACCTACAAGCCCAATTGGCTCTGCAAAATCATCTGTTGCTTTGTACTTTAAGGTAATTAAACGGGGTTCTTCATAGGAGCCTTGGTTTACACTTAAAATACCACCCATACCAAGCTCCTCTAATTGGGCTTTATCTAAAATCTCTACTTCAAAATTATAGTTAACCGCAAGCGACTCTGCATAATTAGCTAAATCAGTCGCTGTTAATAAATTTGGTGGTAAATTAATTAAGCTACGTGCCTCATTCACCGCATCCGCATAAATCGCACCAACTTCAAAGCTCGCTACTACTTCATCTAAATCATCAGCTGCTGTAACAAAATGAACCGCCTCAATACGTTTATCCACCTCATTGGAAGTCGTTTTATAATGAGGAATTGAATAGTAGCCAAGCCCTGTGCCTTCACCCGCTAAAAAGGCTACATCTGCTACAGTAATGGATTCTGTTGTAAATGATTCAAGCCAAACCGAATACTCTTTCACCTTTAAAGCTCTTAGCTCTTTCCCTACTAAGCCAAATGCTGCTCGAAGATCGCCCTCTGTTAAGTTTTTACGCTCATCTAACCCAACAAACAAAAGACGTTTCAAATTGGCATGCTCTTTGACAAATGGTAATTTCGTTAGCTTTTTTAATGCAGTCGATATATCCCCTGCATTAATCCATGTATCAAGGGATTCACCGAAAAAGGATGAAAAGCTGGCCCAATCTTGCATTTGTTCACGATGTTTTGGGACTCCCACTATTAATAGCTCAGTAGAAATCGTTTCAAATGTTTTTGCTTCTTTTACAATATGCATGTAAACTCCTCCATTCCATATACTATTATAGCGAAGTTTCTGAAATGCGCGTAATATTTGCCTATAGCTTCTTTTAGAAAATAATGAATGTTATAATAAACGTAATTATTTGCAAAGGCTGTGATGAATTTGAGTTTACTTCAAAATACCCCTTTACTCGTTGCCCTCTTTGCCGTTCTCTTTGCACAATTTGTTAAAATTCCTATTCATTTTTTAATGACAAGAAAAATCAAATGGGGCCTCTTTACATCAACAGGTGGTATGCCTAGCTCCCATTCCGCTTCTGTCACTGCACTAACAACCTCTATTGCTTATGAAACGGGCTTAGACTCTCCCATTTTTGCAGTAGCTGCTATGTTCTCCTTTATCGTTATGTATGATGCAAGTGGTGTACGCTATCAAGCTGGACAACATGCGGCAGTTTTAAATCAGTTACGTAAAGATTTTCAAACATTGCTCCATGATTTAAAAAAATGGCCGCAAATGGATGGGCAAGAGAAGATGGAGGAATTAAAAACATTACTAGGTCATAAACGAAGTGAAGTATTTTTCGGAGCCCTTACAGGTATTTTTATCGCTATTATTACCTACGAGCTTTTACTATAACCATAGCAGCACATCCTCTGAACGGAGGCTGTGTTTTTTGTTTGCACAGTCGTAAGCATTCTCAGGTACTAAAAAAGTATTCCTCCCTCAGTTGAAAGAAGAATACTAAGCACATTAAAACATTCGGTATCCATTTTTTCGTAAATAAATCATCACAATCCCCGCCACAATAGCACCTGCAAAACCGCCTGATAAAATAGCAATATCAACAAATTGAAGTGCCTGCAACTTATCCATTAACGCAGGAAAGGCAGAGCCTGGATTGAAAATATAATCGAAAAAGCTTACTTCATCCACAATAAAAATCACAACAATTGGATACACAATTGCCATTAACCATGTCATGCGTAATAGCATATTTAGCAAAAAGCCGATACCAAAAAACATCACAAAAAACAGCAAAATAGAAATGATTAGCTGGACTAATGAAACTGGACCTTCCATGTATGTATAACCTCCGTTTTCCTCTCATTAGTTTACATGATTACAACAATGCTTTCAATGAACACAGCCCTGTTTTCGCCTGTTCGACATATTTAACAGCCTAAGTATTGTCTTCCCATAAGAAAAGTTCTTGCTATCATAAAAAAACTATTGAAGATAACCATATATCTTCAATAGTTTCAGACTGTAGACAAACTCAATAAATTTTGAGTTTGCCTACAGTCTTTTTTCTTTTACAATAAAATAAAGGTAAGCCGTTGATTGCCACTACGGGCGGACGCTTTCCGCGGGCGGGGTCGAGCTGCTTCCCTCGCTTCGCTCAGTCCAGGATCTCGACTTTCCCGCTTTTCCCGCAGGAGTCGCCGCCCTTCGTTCCAATCAACTTCTACATAAAGAACGCCTTATGCATATGTTGATAAAAAGTAAATTTTTGGGATGATCACCCCTGATGACAAAGCATCAAATTCATGAACCTGAACAAGTAGAAATGCTAACGATTTTTCCCAAGACCATTTAGTATGAAAATTAGAGGCTACTATTGATTTTTCATCTAACCATTAGTAGGAAATCTCTATTCATTACAAAAGAAATGATGCATCATGAACTCCTCCATGCAGACCCTCTATTTATTGATGCTACACAAAGAAATTTTTCTACAAGCATGTATATATTAAAAATAAACACTATAGAAGAAAAAATGGCAAAAGGAATCGAGAAGTTCACGCTCGATTCCTTTTGTCTACAATCTTCAATAGTTTTATAGATTATGAAGCTGATTGCGATAATAGAAATCTTGGTGATTTCCAAAGCTGTGCCCACTTTTTAAAGGCTGTAATAACAATAATTAAGCCTAATAACAACATAATAACGGATAATATACCATTTAACATATTGAAACCAGCAGCGTCTGGGTTCCAATATACATTTTTAATCATCCAATAGCCTGCAACATTAACTGTGATGTATAGATAGGCTAATGGAATAAAGCAAGTTAACGCATAGACTCGCTTGTCTGCAACCCTTAATACCATTGTCACACCACATACTAAACCAATGGCTGCCATTAGCTGATTGGACACACCGAATAATACCCAAATCGAGCTAATATCCCCTGAGTACAATAAATAACCCCACATAAAGCAAGCGAGTGCACTTGCAAAAATTGTACCTGGTATCCAATTTGTACGCTTCAATGGCTTATAGACATTGCCACCAAAATCTTGAATTAAATAACGCGCTACTCGTGTTCCTGCATCAATAGCTGTTAAAATGAACACAGCCTCAAACATAATGACAAATTGATAGAAATAAGACGATAATTCCGCAAACCAAGGAATACCTGTAAAAATATCAGTCATCCCAACGGCTAATGTTACAGCACCACCTGTTCGCCCTTCCAAATCCATGCCAATGCTTTGCGATAACGCTTGTAAATGAACAGGTTCCATTCCTAATGTTGCAAAGACAGCAGGTGCTGAGTTAATCGCAAAATAGTCTGCTGGATGAAGAGCTGTTGCAGCAATTAAAGCCATTATACCTACTAAACACTCTACTAGCATCGCGCCAAAACCAACAATACGAATATCTTCCCAACGATCAATCATTTTAGGCGTAGTTCCCGACCCTACAAATGCATGGAATCCTGAAATAGCACCGCAGGCAATTGTAATTGATACAAATGGCCATACAGGACCTGCTATAACTGGTCCACCACCATGAATAAATTCTGTAAATGGCGGGAATTGAATCGCTGGGTTGACGAAAAATACCCCAATAATTAATGCAATAAATACGCCAATTTTCATAAAGCTACTTAAATAATCACGAGGCGCTAATAGTAGCCATACAGGTAATGCAGCAGCAAAAAACGCATAAATAGGTAAAATAATTGCTAATGTATCACGATCTAACGTTAAAAAATCGCCAAATGCTGTGCCCTGAATAAGTGGTCCAATAAACACGCCAATCATTAACAATATAAAGCCTACTGTAGATGTAACAATTAAATTGCCTGTTTTTCGATAGGCAATTCCTACAAGCATGGCAATCGGAATCGTAATCCCTACCGCAAATGTTCCCCATGGATTTCGTTCTAAAGCTCCTAGCACTACCATTGATAGCCCTGCCATTGTAATGGTAATAATAAACAGCATCGCAAGTCCAGTACAAAAACCAGCAACAGGACCAAGCTCTTCCTTCATCACTTCTGATAATGACTTACCACCATGACGCATAGAGGCAAATAGCACAACTGCATCATGTACAGCCCCGCCAATAACAGCGCCGATTAGTAGCCAAAGAAGTCCTGGGAGATAACCAAATTGTGCAGCTAAAATAGGTCCAACTAAAGGTCCTGCTGCGGCAATGGCTGCAAAATGATGCCCAAAGGTTACCCATTTATTCGTTGGAACATAGTCTTTACCATCTTCCAAAGCGTGCGCTGGCGTGGGTATATCATCCTTAATTTTTAACACCTTTTTTGTAAAGAAGATACCATACAAGCGATAGCTAATCATCAATATACACATTGAGCCTATCACAATTGTAATTGCATTCATGTAAACACCCCTTTTTGCTTTTTCCACATCATAGCAAATGAATCTACTAATTATTCGTAAAATTAACTAAAATGTCAGAAATTTAAGCTGAAAGGTTATATTTTACTGTTGAAATGCAACTATTTTGATAAATCAAAGATTTTCCTTACATCCTTCATATATAATCTACTTACAGGAATTGATTGCCTATTATGCAAAATTAAATTATATTTCGAATTGCTCCAAGGCTCCAGCTCCACAATATGCTCTAAATTCACAATATACGCACGATGAACACGTACAAAGCCTTTTAAAGCAAGCTTTTTTTCCAATGCTGCCAACGACTCTGAAGCAAAAAATCTTCCTTGCTCTGTCACAATAATTGTTCTACTATCCTCAGATGTACAATATAAAATATCCTGTATTTTAATTAATAAAATTCGATCATTGGCAAAAGCTGTTAGTTTATCTAGCTTGTCTAGCTGCGAATACTTTAATTCTTCGATTGTTTTTGCCTGTGCTGCTCTTTTTTTCGCTACTAATTTTTCAACGGCTGTTTGAACCCGCTGTGCTTCAAATGGTTTTAAAATATAATCAAAAGCATTCACTTCAAATGCCTGCAGTGCATACTCGTCATAAGCCGTGGCAAAAATAATTTCTGGCCTCTGTGTATTTAACATTAGCTCCTTTGCTAAATCGACTCCATTACTTCCACCTAATTCAATATCTAAAAATATACAATCCACTTCAACAAATTTAAACTCTTGGCAAAGCTCCTCTAATCCCTCAGACTCACCACAAACTGTCACTAACCCTGTTTGCTCTAATAAATAACGTAGTTCAGCTCGTGCTAATGGTTCATCATCAACAATATAAACATTCAATTTGTTCTACTCCCATCTCGTTGCCTTTAATGGCAATTGAATCATAATTTTTGTACCTACATCCAATGTACTTGATATATGAAAATCAGCCTCTGAGCCATAAATTTCATGGATACGCTGATAAATATTCCATAAAGCTGTTCCTGTCCCTTGATCTGATTGCATAATACGTTTCCCAAGCTGTTTCACTTGCTCTTTTCTCATGCCACAGCCATTATCCTCTGTTAGCAATAATAATTTATCGTTCACGCGCTGTACCTTGACATAAATTTTGCCTTCCTTACGATTTTTGAAAGCATGAAAAATAGCATTTTCAACAAGTGGCTGTAAAGTAAATGGAGGAATCTGAATATCAAACAATGATTCATCCAGCATAAATTCAACCTTATATCGATTTGGAAATCTCGTTTGTTCAATCGCTAAATAAGCTTCAACATGGTCAATTTCATTTTTTAATGGAATTAACATTTGCCGTGCACCCTGTAAATTACTTCTAAAAAATGTACTAAGCTTAATTAATAAAGCTCTTGCCTCATCAGCATCTGTGCGAATCAAGCTTGAAATGGTATTAAGACTATTAAAAAAGAAATGCGGATGCACTTGTGCTTGCAATGCCTTAATTTCTGCATCTTTTAATAATTTCCTCTGCTGCTCAATTTCTGCATACTCAAGCTGGGAGGAAAAAAGTTTGCTTAAGCCCTCCGCAAGCTCCTTTTTCACCCCTGTTAAAGAATCTTCTTTGGTGAAATAAAGCTTTAAGCTTCCAACCGTCCGATGTTGCACTTTTAAAGGAAGGACAATTGCTGCGCATAACGGACAATCCTTATGGGGGCATTGAATCTCCTTTGCAGACGTAGCCATTAAAATTTTTCCTTCCTCCAATACCCGCTTCGTCAAAGCCGTCATAATTCCTCGATGAATTAAATGATGATCCTCACCAACCCCGACATGAGCCAAGATACCATTTCTATCAGTAATGGCAACAGCATCTACCTTTATTTCTCTTTTAATAATTTCTGCAACGGTTTGGCATGATTCCTCATTTAAGCCTTTGCGAAAATGCTCAATCGTTTGCTGAGCAATTGAAAAGGCTTGATGTGTTTGCAATGCCTTTGTTCGTTCCTCTTCATCAATAAACATTTTAATAATGATAAAAAATAAAAATATTCCAAAGGCATTCATCATAATCATTGGCATTGCAATTAACGATACTAACTGCAGTGCTTGTTCAAATGGCTTAGCAACCAACAATATTACGACCATTTGCACCGTTTCTGCACAAATGCCAATCATAACAGCCTTCTTATAGGAAAATGTTTGTCGTATTTTAAAACGTTTACTAAGCACACCTGTAATAATTCCTGCAAGAATTGTAGAAATACCGCAGGCAATTGCTGTAAAGCCCCCAAGTGTAATACGGTGAATGCCTGCAATAATGCCTACGCAAACACCAACAAACGGTCCACCAAAAATACCTGCAATGGCTACCCCAATTAATCTTGTATTGGCAATGGCTTCCTCTGCATTGATCGTACTATGTACCATCTGATTTAATGGATGAATTGTGCCACTTTCAATTTTAATACCTGTATAGCTGCTGATAATACATACACCACTGAAAATAATAATAAGCCATATTCTCTCTTTTATTCCTTGCTCATGAAACAGCTTCTCTCGAAAAAGCTTCCATCGTGACATTAAAAAGGCAAACACAATGATTAGCCCGACTCGCTCTAGCATAAATAAAAATAGCTCCATCATTGTTTTCCTCCTGAAATCCAATTACTTTTTAAAGAATAAGCGATAGGAAGTATAGCCAAAAATATCACCTGGATTGATCCCTTCTATCGCCTCTAATTGGTGCTTTTCAAATTGGTTGGACGCCATCTCCTTTAACATAACAGATGTCATTTCATCCTGTACTAGCTCCTGTGGATATAACCATTTGGCTTCTAATATTTCATTTTCCTGAACCATTATTTGCTGCTGCTCATCTTGCATATGGCAATAAAAAATAGCCATATTATCGCTAATTTCATCACGAATAACCCCTGTGCGAAAGCCGATTAATCCCGATACTTTACAGTCAATTCCCGTTTCTTCCTTTATTTCACGCATAACCGCCTCATCGACAGTTTCACCTGCTTGTACAAAACCTGCTGGCAATGACCAACGCCCTTTTAAGCCACTATACGCTTTTTTCACCACTAGCCACTGTCCACGCTGATTTACCGTCACACCTGATACACCTAGCCAAATTTTCCCTCGATCTTTTCTCATAGCTCTCACCTCTGTATAGCTATTATACCTGCTTACTTTTAGTCGCGTGAATACTCAATGGAAAAAGGAACTGCTTCAAAAGTTCTTTGAAACAGCTCCTTTTTCTATACCATCATTAAAAGTTGAACTGACCTCTAATTGCTGATCATCAGAATATCCTATAAGTATCACAATCCCAAAAATATATCTCCTTACTCTACAAATTCGTTATAAGTGGTAGAAATACCTTTTAAAGTTATAAAGAAGCATTATAGGGGAATAAATTTATAAAAAGATAGAATGGAGTTGATTGTATGAATCGTAAAGAACCGTTTGATGACGGCAATGACTTTTTAAAGCAGCATATAGGTATGCCAGACCAAGTCGATATTAAAAAGACTCCAACACCAGTGGAAATAATTAGTATTTAATGATTGGGGGAATTTGCTTATTTATCTTGTTGTTAATAGTAGCATTTTTTATATAACATTTATAAAAGCCTCTTTGATATAGCTACAAATCAAAGAGGCTTGGTATTTACAGTCCTAAATACGCTATTTAAGGGTTGTGTTTACATATTATCGGGATTGTGTACACACCTATGTTCATTGCAATTTACAATCCTTCTTCAACATTTATATCACGTTTAACTATTCACAAACCTCAGGCGTACCTTCACGTTTGGCTGTTTTAAATGACGTTCCACAGCCACATGAAGCAATGGCATTTGGATTGTCAATGGTGAAGCCTCCACCCATCAGCGATTGTTTATAGTCAATTTTTGTTCCCATTAAAATCGGCGCATCTTCACGGGAAACAAGAATTGTTAAACCGTGTTGTACATCTTCAAAGTCGTCTTCCTTTTTCTCTTTATCAAAATGCATCCCATAAGAGAGCCCGCTGCAACCACCACCATTTACAACTACACGTAAACAAGAACCTTGCTCCTCATTGTGCTCCATCATTTCTTGAATATGGAAGCCAGCAGCTTGTGTGATTTCAATTACTTGCTTTAAACTTGTCATCCCAGTCACCTTCCTTCTTATGTATTATCATATCAATTTCAGCTATTATATGACAAACATTCAGCTTCAAATCAATTTCTCATTATAATTCTTATATTTTTCACATATTTAGTATTTTTTATTCATGTTTCCATACAGGTCATTGGTATAATAGTTACAATGACTGCGATGGGGAGGCAATATCTATGGAAATTTCACCGTATTATGAAAAACAAATTCAATGTTTAAACTGTAAAAAAGAATTTTCAACATTAAAAGTGCGCTCAAAATTTATTAAAGTAGATCATACTGAAACGGACTTTCAGCCTATTTATGCAAACGATGTGAATGCTCTTTACTACAATGTTTTTGTTTGTGAGCATTGTGGCTTTTCTTTTACTGAAGACTTTAGCAAATATTTTGCGCCAGGTATTCAAGATGAAATTCGTACGCAAATTACCGAAAAATGGGTGCATCATGACTTCAAGGGAGAACGTACTATCTTCCAAGCTATTCAAGCCTATAAGCTCGCTTTTCTTTGTGGCACACTAAAAAAAGAAAAGAATGTCGCTATTGCTGGATTAGTTTTACGTCTTGCCTGGCTCTATCGTTCCCTCAGCAACAAAGGACAAGAGGAGCGATTTTTGAAACTAGCGCGCGATAAATACATGGACTCCTACTCCACAGAGGATTACAGCTCTACACAAATGTCTACAGTGCGTATTATGTATATGATTGCCGAATTATCAAGACGTATTGGCGATATTGAAAATGCTACACGTTTCTTTTCAAGAGTTATTGAAAAACAAAGTGCTGGCGGTGAAGCAAAAATTATTGATATGGCAAAAGAGCAATGGGCAATTATACGGGAAGCGAAAAAGCAAACACCTGATGCATAAATGTTAGCTTGCTATCCATTACACCACAGCGCAATTGTACCTGCTGCTAATGCTTTCGGTACATAAAACATCTGCCGCTGACGCTTCGCTTTCGATACAAAAAATTTGCTGAACAAAGATAAAATATACCCTATAGCATAGATAGCAAAATCTAGCTATAGGGTACTTTAAAATTCTTTTTTCATAGCCTTTTTTTGTACATACATTTGATAATCTGCAACATTTAATAACTGCTTTGCTGTCATTCCATCCTGTGGAAAGCGCGCATAACCAATACTTGCTGAAATGACAACTTGCTGCCCCTCAATCATAAATGGCTCCTGTAATAGCCTATTTATGTTAGCTGTACACTGTTCAACGTCATTGGTGGATATAATATTTTCAACCAATAATACAAACTCATCTCCGCCAAGTCGTGCTAGGATTCCTTGCTTTTGAACAATATGCTTGCACCGCTCCGCAAACATTTGTAATAATAAATCTCCCTGTAAGTGTCCATATTGGTCATTTACAGCCTTAAAGCCATTCAAGTCGATGAAAAATAAGGAAAATACCTTATGCTCTTCTTTAATCAAATTCTCTAAACGATCTAAGACAAATTTTCGATTCGGTAAACCTGTTAAGCTATCATAATAAACAAATCGCTCTAAGCTTCTGGAGAAATCAATAGAACTTTGTAAAGACTTATTTAAGTTTTGAATACGCTTATAATGGTTGGCTACATCATATAGCTCTATCATTAAATAGGATTGATGCTCCAATTGCAAATGCTGTATTAAAATATTTTGACGTGGCAGCCTCATATTTGCACAGTGGCTTTCGACAAAATATTGATGCATTGCTGCTGAGCAAAAGCTTTTTTGACCATCCACTAAAGCTTTCTCAAACATATAAGCATACACTTTTTTATTAAAGCGTGGAACAACTGCTGTAATTGGTAAGCCCTTCACTTCTTCCTCACTTTTACCTGTGTAGTTGACTAACCATGTATTCCATAGCTGAATATTTAATTGTTCATCCAATAAAATTATGCCATTATCTAGTTGATTGATGATTGCTGCGTATAAATCATTCATTCAAATCCCTACTAATCTCATCCACTTTTTGTATTAAAAATTCAATTGACTCTAATGAAAATTTAATTAAAATTAATCCTAGCACCTTTGAATCATCCACACCAAAGCTCACATACAGCAATAATAAATTGCTCTCCTCTGAGCTAGCAAGTGCTTTATAAAACTCCCCTGCATTGTGTAAAATTACCTGTGGTACATCGTACTCCAACTTCATTTCCATCAGGCTTCCCATACCACCCATAATGGCATTTAGGATAATGTTCCCTATTTCTTTCACAATATCGAAATCTTCATCATTAAATGAAAATTCCCCATCCTCTACAATATATTCTTCCCCTAAACAAAGCGTAGTAACATATTTAATTTGTTCAGCAGGAAAAATAAAATCCGCTCTGCCAGAAAAAACATTACCAAACTTTAAAGAAGCAGAAAGTACCGTTCCATTTAACACAGGGATGAAATTCTCTTGCTTACTAGCTTTTAATTCCTGCAATGATAGTAGCTTTATTTCTGGCACTGATAAAAAAATTCTTTTTTGAAGAATTTCTGATAATAAGTTAGCTGCCTCGCCAACAAATACATTATACAGTTCTTTTAATATATCCTCTTGTGTTGTTGTTAACAACGGAATCACCCTTCTATCAATAATTCAATCTCCTTTAGCTTTGCAGCATTTATTGGCTTATTAATAAATGCTACTGCTCCAGCAGATAAAACTTCATTACGAACTGCCAATTGTACGTCAGCTGAAAGCACGATAATTTTAGCTGTTGGGTATTGTTCGAGTATTTTTTGAACTGCCTCTTGTCCACCCATCTTGGGCATTAACAAATCCATGAATACGAGGTCAGGTTGGAAGGTTGCAAATACTTGAATACATTCAACCCCATCGTTTGCTGTTTCATAGATAGCGTCTGGATAAATGGATTTTAATGTTTTGATTGTTGTTTTTTGAGAGAACATAGAATCATCTACGACAAGTATTTTCATAAAGTTTTCCCTCCGCCTCAAAAAGCATATTTCTTGAATAAAATCATACTTGTTATTTGGTTGCAAATTGTTTTACTAGTTCTCTATAAAATGTTGTTAAAAATGATTATATTTATGGAATAACTGCCATTCATAATTTTACAAATAATATTTTATTCGTGTATCTACGGATGGATGGCTATTCTACATTATATTTTCTTAGGGTGTCCACGAATCATTATTGTTGTTTATTGACTATTCGCAGGGCAGTTACACTAAAAAAGAATGCCATCTGCAAAATACATACAGACAGCACCTTTTCTTCATTACCTATCTCCAAGGGAACAAGGATAGGCTGCTATTATCCATTAAAACACTTGCTCTACTTCTACAATACCTGGTACTTCTTCTAGCAATGCACGTTCGATACCAGCCTTTAGTGTAATTGTAGAACTTGGGCAGCTACCACATGCACCTAATAGGCGTAATTTTACAACGCCATCCTCAACATCTACTAATTCACAGTCTCCACCGTCACGTAGTAAGAATGGACGTAATTTATCTAATACCTCTTGAACTTGGTTGTTAATTGTTGCTTCTGCCATTTATCTCGACTCCTTTCCTTATAATGATTATAATGTTAGCAACAGAAAAAATCCAATATTGAATCACAAGGAGAGAAAATACAATGCTACCCTCTAAACCTGTAATTGAAATTTATGGAACAGCTGTTATCTGTGCGAGCTGTGTCAATGCCCCATCTTCCAAAGATACATACGAATGGCTACAAGCTGCCATCAATCGCAAATATCCACATCAAGCCTATGATATTCGCTATATCGATATTGAAGGCCCAATTGAGAATGAGCGAGATCAAGAATATGCAACACGTATTCAAGAAGATGAGTTTTTCTATCCACTTGTTCTTATTAATAATGAGATTGTTGGCGAAGGTTATATACAGTTAAAGCCTGTATTTACAGCGCTTGAAAAACTAGGCTTTGTGCCAGACGAAACAGTATAGCTAAGGCAAAGGGATTGTTTCAACATCATTTTGAAACAATCCCTTTCAACTAATTAATCATTTTGACGTTTGTAATACCATAATAATCCTGATTTCATTAAGCGAGCAATACGTCCTGTTACGGTTGTATCTGCTAAGTATACAAAGCCTTGTTTTTTACCAAGAGCCCCCATAAAGCCTTTTAACTTAATATCTGGCATTTTCTCTGGTAAATGCTCACCTTTCCAACGCATACGAAGCACTTTCACGATTTGCTCTGCTTGTTCCTCAGCTAACTGGGCTGTTGGAGGCAAATCTGATGCAGCACAATCCCCTACAACATAGACATGCTCATCGTCAAGTACATTAAAATACTGTGTTACAAGTGGGCGATCGTGTTTATCCTTCTCAACATCCAAGTCACGAACGATTTTGACAGGCTGCACACCTGCTGTCCATACGACAGCATCGAGTAAAATTTCATCATCATGATTAAAAATCTTACCTGGCTCCACTTTTGTAATATTAGAATTGGCAACGACATCGACATTATGCTTAACAAACCAATCCTTTACGTATTTACTTAGCTTTTCTGGAAAATCCTTTAGAATACGTGGACCACGGTCAAATAGCTTAATTTTTAAATCTGAGCGGCTTTCACGTAGCTCACTTGCAAGCTCAATACCACTTAAACCAGCCCCTACAATACCGACTGTAGAGCCTGCTGGTAAGCCACAAAGTGCTTGGTATGTTGCACGTGATTTCGCCATTGTTTGAATGCTATATGTGTGCTCTGCCGCACCTGACACACCATGATATTTATCCTCACAGCCAAGACCAATCACTAAATCATCATACTCAATACGTTGCCCATCTTCTAGAATGACTACCTTTTCTGCACGATTAATATCAACGACTTCTCCATATACAGCCGTTAAACGTTCATGCTCTGGGAAGCTTACACGAATTTCTTTATCTGTTGAAGTCCCTGCTGCTAATGCGTAAAATTCTGTTTTTAAACTATGGAAAGGGGCTCTGTCTACTAGCACGATTTCTCTGTCTAATGGAAGGTTATTTAATAGACGCAACATTACTCGCATATTGCCGTAGCCGCCACCTAAAAGTACTAATTTTCCCATAATAGTCTCCTTTATATACATCTTATAATCATTGTTCACAAAGTATCCACAAATGAGTATAACCGATTGTGAGATGTTTCACAATATAAGAATGCATTTTTGTGAAAGATTTCACAAAATAAACGAGAACTTGTTTGTTTCGATAGCTTTTAATGTGAATCATAACGACTTTCTTTAAGTTTGTCACTCAAAAATGAAAGTAATACTATTTCAAAACGTAAATTATTGACGAATATCCTAAAAGCGAGTAGCATTACTTTGGTGAGGTGACACACATATGAATCCAATGGTTGAATTTTGTATTAGCAATTTAGCAAATGGCTCTCAGGCAACCTATGAAGCGCTTGAACGTGATCCAAATATTGATGTTTTGGAGTATGGCTGCCTCAGTTATTGTACAAAGTGCTCAGAAACTTTTTATGCAATTGTCAATGGTGAATTAGTAGAGGCAGATTCTCCTGAAGCTCTAACAAAAGCTATTTATCAATTTATTGAAGAAAACCCTTTATGGTAAATTTATATGTATAAATCAAAAGGATGTTATGCTATTTTTCGCATAACATCCTTTTCTTATAATGTATCTACGATATATGTAGGCTGCTGTTCTTTCTCCAGCACAATTTTCGTTGGTGTTACACCTGTATTGACATGAATCGTATCACAGCCAAAGTTAATACCACACATAATATCCGTATCATAGTTATCACCAATCATCACCATATCCTCTTTCGAGAAGCCATGTTCTATAGCGATTACTTCTAATATGGCAGCTGATGGCTTCCCAATATAGATAGGCTCAACATCTGCAACATCACCTACTAAGCGAGCAAAAGAGCCATTGCCCGGCAAAAAGCCATATTCTGTCGGAAATTTTATATCTTGATTGGTCGCAATAAACGTCGCCCCTCGCTGAACAAAGACCGTAGCTCTTGCAAGTGCCATATAATTAAGATTACGATCAATGCCCATCACAAATACTTCAGGATTATCCTCCACAGGCTCAATTCCTTCGTCATGCAACGCCTGCCGAATACCATCCGACCCCATCATTGCTACTTTTTTGCCTGTAAAATGAAGAGCAACATATTTCGCTGTCACTAATGCACTTGAGTAAATATGGTCTAATGGCGCACTAACACCAACAGCCATTAAAGCTTCCTGCAATTGTATCCTTGTTTTAGAAGCATTATTGGTAACATAGAATGGCTCAATGCCAGCTTGCTGTAAACGATGAATAAAAGCAATGGCAGAAGGTATCCCTTCCTTACCACGATAGACTGTACCATCTAAATCAAAGCAATATGCCTTATAATCTCTCATTGATAATCCTCTGGTAAAAACGCTGAAACGGGCCCTAATTCATTTGTTAAATAATGCTGAACTGCTGGTGAGAAGTGCTTTAATGCTGTTAAATTTGTTGTTAATACATCTACAACCTCTTCACTATCTACATCGATAAATTCGCGTACAAGCATTTTACGCAAGCCAACAACTGCTTTATATGGAGCCTCCAGATCAGCAGTTATTACTTTTTCATCGATTAAAATATCAATAATATCCTCATAGCTTCCTGGGTCACGCATAATAAAACCGTCAATCATTAAATTTCCTACATCCATCATGGACTCCATAATATTATGTCCAATGCGCTCAATCGCTAATTTCTTTATATCATGTTGAAGCCAATTCTCCTCTGCTTCCAAAATAGCTAATAGCCCATCTAAATACTGTAAATTTTTTGTGATTTTATTACGATCTACAAAATACACAAGGAAAGCCCCCATTCAAATCATTAAAAGTTGATAGTTTTTTCTCTTCTATAGTACCATATCTATAGGACTGGAAGGAGATTAAAAGATGGAACGTTTTTTTTTATACGATGATGTAGAGGATACAAAAACACGCTTTGTCAGTTTTGCTGGGAAAAAGCTACGCTATGATTTAGCCATTTTACAATCAGGCCGCTTCTTTGGCAAGGTGCTTGTAATGGATATTCAATTTGGCCGCTTTGCTATTATCGGCCCTGACGATGTAGAAGAGCCTGGTTATTTAGAGCATGTCTATAATCGCACGGAAGAAGAAACTATCGAGCTTCGTGAATATTTACGTGAGCTACTGAACTAACAGCCTTTTTATATGATGCAAAAAAATTTCGCTAGCCCATAAGGAGTTGCGAAATTTTTTTGTTGCTTATTATTGATTAAGCGTTGATGGATTATCTTCATTATGTGGCTTGTCTTTATTTTCATTGTTTTGTTGCTTTTTAGCTTGCTGATTTTGCCCAATAACAGCTAAATCCTCTACGCTAATATCGTAACCATAGCCATATTCTTCACGATCTACCGTTTTTTTATTATGCTTTTCCTTTGTCAATTTTATCACCTCTGCTCATAGACTGTGCTTTTTTCAACGAACTATACAGTCTTAGCATCTTTTACAATCCAATGTGCTGCGCTTATTAAATCTGGAAACACAGCATCTGCTAATGCGTCTTGCTCACCTAAAAATACGCCCTTTGTTCCTGCTCCCTTTCCTGCCATAATATCTGTGTCTGTGTCTCCTACCATATAGGATTTCGCTAAATTCACACGATACTTCTTGCCTAAATCCACAATTAATTTACTATTTGGCTTTCTACATGCACAGCCCGACTTTGGCTTATGTGGACAATAAACAGCTTCATGGATAATAGCTCCCTTTTTCTTTAGCTCCTTGATCATATAGGCATGGATTTTTTCCAAGTCTTTTTCCTTCATAAAGCCCAAGCCAATACCACCCTGATTTGTGACAACAAAAATATAATCAAAATGTTTATTCAATATCCTAATAGCTTCAGGCACTTTCGGTAAAAAATAAAAATCCTTAGGCTTATTGACAAACTTTACACGATGGCTTAACACTTCATTAATCACACCATCGCGATCTAAAAATATAGCCCTTTTCATCAACACCACACCTTTTATCCCTAGCTTTACCCTATGTATAAAAAACAATACAGCACAGTGCTCTTTTTACTGCTATCCGTCTATTTCATGATGCTATCCGTCACTTTTCTCATTCTATCCGTCTATTCAAGCGTTCTATCCGTCACTTTTATTTATACCTATCAATAAAAACCTGATGCTTAGCACATCAGGTTTCCATCCATTTTATTATTCGGTTAATGGTTCATTATCTGTAGACTCTAACGCTTCAGGCTGCTTTGCCATTTTACCTACTTTACGCAAAACAAAATAAGCGCAGCCAAAATTGCAATACTCATATAAGTAATCCTGTAGCGTACTTATCTTTGTATCAAATGTCGATTTTTGATTTTTGTCATCAAAAAATCCTTTTAAACGTAATTGACTATAACCCCAATCACCAACAATATAATCATATCTGGCTAGTATATCAGAGTATCTTTCCTGAAAAGCTTCCGCCTGAAAGGCATCGCGATATTCTTCTATTAGCTCATATTCTATTCCGTCAACTATGATCAAAGTGACACCACCTTTTTTGCCTAAAGCTCAGCTTGTAACTGACGCTCTTTTGTGGCAGCATTTACTTGCTCATCTGCATGATAACTACTACGTACAAGCGGGCCAGCTTCGCAATGCTTAAAGCCTTTTTCCATTGCAATTTTACGTAGCTTGCCAAATTCGATTGGTGAATAATATTTTTTAACTGGTAAATGCTTTTTCGTTGGCTGTAAATATTGACCAATTGTCATAATATCCACATTATTTGCACGTAAATCATCCATTACTTCTAAAATTTCTTCATGTGTTTCGCCTAATCCAATCATTAAAGACGATTTCGTTGGAATATCTGGCTGCATCTCTTTTGCTAAACGAAGAAACTCTAAAGAGCGCTCGTATTTCGCACGCGCGCGTACTCTTGGTGTTAAACGACGTACTGTTTCAATATTATGATTTAAAATATCTGGCTTTGCATCCATTAACAATTGAAGGTTTTCCTTCACACCACCTAAATCTGATGGCAATACTTCAACAGATGTCGCTGGACTTTTGCGGCGGATGGCACGTACTGTTTCTGCTAACACTTGAGCACCGCCATCTTTTAAATCATCACGCGCTACCATTGTAATGACAACATGCTTTAAATTCATAATGGCTACTGAATCTGCTACGCGCTCTGGCTCTGCTAGGTCCAATTCATTCGGTAAACCTGTTTTTACTGCACAGAAACGGCAAGCACGTGTACAAACAGAGCCTAGAATCATCATTGTTGCTGTACGTCTTTCTCCCCAGCATTCATGGATATTTGGACAGCGAGCTTCCTCACATACTGTATGCAGGTTTTTCTCACGCATCAGCTTTTTAAGACCTTTATATTCATCATTTGTGTTTAATTTTATTTTGAGCCAGTCTGGTTTTCTTACATGTTCTTCTTTACTTGTAGGTTTACAAGATGTCATACGGATATCGCCCCTATCAAAAATATACATTTTTTTATATTAACTATCTTCACTGTTGTCAATGTAACATATTAAATGAACTCCAACAACTATCACAGCATACATTTCTACTTATAAGGAACAGGTATTTCGATGGAAGGCTGAGGCGCATCCGTGCTATTCGTATAAATATTTGGAACTGGGCCTCTTGTTAAGCCCATTGCTACAGGAATATTTTGCGATACAGTCGATGATTTACTGGCAAATGGGACAATAATTTGAACATTTACTTCCATATGAATACCAACCTCTACATAAGCACTGTTAATGCCAAATTCTTCGATAGATGCTGTAACATCACTATGGACATTCCCAATTACATGAAAGCGAATCGGAATCTTTGGTCCTAAATTACCAAGCAAAGGAATATTGGCTGCCTGACCAAGTGGTACAAAAAAGACAATACCATCTCCTTCTTGGATTCTGTTAATATCATATTCCACATTTTCTAATTCAGGTAAATGAGATAGCTCTCCTTGTTCAGCTTGCTCTAGGTACATTTTCACAAGCTCTAATGTTTCTGCTCGAACACGATTAATAATCTCTGTATTAAATTTCGTTGTCATCATATCGGAAGTACCTGGTGGAATATCTTCAATAATATCATTGACGTCTAAAACATTTGACGTACGAGAATTAATAGCTTTACTCACAACATAAGACGCAATTTTATTTGTTTGTACTTCAGCATATTGTAAGTAGGTTGGCATTAGACGTTCATTTAAATAATAGATAAATAAAATCAGACAAATAACCGTACTAACAATTAAAATCGTTAATCGATTAAGACGTGCTCCTCGTTTACCATAAGAGCGTAATTTCATTCTTTTTCGAGGGAATAACAAAAAAATCTCCTCCTGTTCCATAACGTATGAACAGGAGGAGCAATTTATTCTACTTTTGGAGGCATGATATAATCCGTTTCAACGCCTTCTATTGTCACTGTTGGGTAGTCCACTAAATTGATTTCATATGTGGCTGTTAACAATTGATTTTGCTCCTCAAAAATACGAATCCATGGCAATGCTGCATCTAATGTATTTTGCTTTGATACAATACCACGTCGGCCATCTGATAATTTTAAAATTACGCCATTTGGATAATGGACAACAGCCTTTTTTAAAGCCTTTACGATACGGGCATCGTAAAGTGTGCCGGAACCTGATTCTACAATAGCTAGCCCTTGTGAAGGCAGCATTTTTTCTCGGTACACACGATTTGTTGTCACAGCATCAAAAACATCTGCAACACCAATAATTTTCGCAAATGGGTGGATTTCAAAATCAACAAGACCTCGTGGGTAGCCACTACCATCAATACGCTCATGATGCTGGAAAGCACAGTGCGCCACAAGCAATGAAATAGAATGCAAATTTCGTAATAAATCAAAGCCATAACGGGCATGCATTTGCATTGCCTTAAACTCATCACTCGTTAAACGGCCTGGCTTTGTTAAAATTTCTTTTGGTACCATTAGCTTGCCAACATCATGCAACAAAGCGCCAATACCAATTAAGCGCAAATCCTCAGCAGAATAACCAAGCTCTTTTGCAATTGCTATTGAGTACAATGTCACTTGGAAAGAATGTTGATATAAATATTCATCAAATAAATAGGCATCTGTTAGTATCGTTAAAATTTCATCATTTCCAGCAACTACTGACAGCAGCTCATCGACAATGGACACAATTGTTTTAGACTGCTGATCTAATATATATGAAGCATTTACTGGATTACAGCCATCTAGTGACTGGAACGAACTTTTAATCGTTGAAATGGCTTTATTGCGCATAGTAGGTGGCACTGTTTCTTCAACTTCAATACCTTCAGAAATTTCATCATCAATATATAAATAATGGATATTTAACTGTTGAAGTCTTTGAATAATACGAGCATTTATAACAACATCCTTTTTTAAAAGCGGGTGACCTGCTTCATTCCAAATAGTTCTCCCTAAAACCATACCTTCTTTTAATACATCGATTGAAATTAATCGCATGACTTCTTCCCCAATCCATTCTTCCAGCTATCTTTACGGCTGAAAGAATCTTTGACCATAATCTATCATAATATTTCGTAAAAAATCAGGCAAAATATATTGTTTTTTTGCATATTTAAAACTTGGATAAAAGTAGCCAAATGTAAATAAATCTAGCGTTACAAGCTTATAAATACGATCTTGGTCTGCTGGCTTACCATTAATTAGCAGTTGCCGATTATCATTTATTGCAAAGCCATATGTTAATATTTTCCCAAAAATAACACCTCGAAAGCCTAATCCTTTTAATTCAATATAAGGCCACTCTTCATTTTTGGATTGTAGATAAATTTCCTTCATTTCAGCAACTGATAATTCAATTGTACATAAATTAATGGGATGTGGAAAAATTCGATGCAAATCTAATGCTGTCACCGTTCCTTTAGGAAGACCGTCTAAAAAAATTCCAGCGTTAAATAAAGCGCAATCTGCACCGCTTTTCTCTAAAATTGCATGTGCAAATAAATCGGAAAGCTGTGAGTAATGAAACCATTCCTTATTATAAGCTTTCGTTGTTGTAAATACTGGAGTATCCAATATTCTTTTTCCTTCATCTTCTAAAAACTGTACAATATCTTGTTCATTTTGCACAATTGGCAAATTCTTATTATGCAATAAGACATCCTTTTTTTCAACAATTTTCCTTGTTTTTTTATCGTACAAGATTGTCAAATGTCCAATATATTGCCCAAATTTGCCCCCACCTGTTAATAAGACACCATTAATATATTTACCATTTGGAAAAATATGATGTGTATGAGAACCAAATATAACATCAATTTCAGGACATTCTTCAGCAAGTAGCTCATCCTCTGTAATACCTAGATGTGATAAGCATACAACAATATCGACCTCTTTACGTAGCTGATGCGCTAGTCGTAACAGCGTACTTCGTGCCTCGTCCATTTGCCAATTTAATTCCTCATAATACACTTCAAACATAGCTGTAGCAGCAATAACTCCCAGCTTTGTTCCCTGCTCTGTTGTTAGAATAATATAAGGCTTTAACCAAGCTGGATTATTGCCATTTGTAGCATAAACATTTGCAACAATAACATCAAACTTTGCATCATCATATAGATGAAAAAGCTCTTGATGGGATAGGGTAATGCCTTCATTATTACCGATTGTTACAACATCATAACCTGCCTCATTTAGCAATTGCACATTACCCTTACCAAGCGTTGCATCTGTATAAATATTAGAGCGATCTAGATGATCTCCAATATCAAACAAATAGCTTGTTTCTCCTATTCGCTTTAGCTCTTTGCGCCGCTCTTTCACATAGCTTTGCATTCGTGGCCAATACTTAAAATGACTATGCAAATCATTTGTGTGAAAAATATGGATTTTTTCAAGCATTTAAGCCACCTCACTTCAATTAGCTACTCGCTAATATACCTTCAATAATGGAACGAATCCCTAATAATAATAAAATAATTCTCAGTGCTAGTACAAGCGTATCTGATTTAATTTTCTTATTTAATGCTGCTCCTAGCTTGGCACCAATATAAGCGCCTGGAATAACAGGAATTGTATAAAGCCATGGTACATGACCTAAATAAATATGGCTAGCAGAATTAACAATAGATGTTAAAAATACCATAAACATTGATGTTGCCACTGCAACATGTGGTGGAAATAAAAATAAAATAATCATCGCTGGCACAATCATTGAGCCACCACCTATGCCAAACAAGCCCGAAGCAAAGCCGATGCCAAATGTTAATGCAATTGCAAACCAAATAGGATAACCATATACATATGTTTTCCCTTCAGCATCTGTAAATGTTTGCTGTGTACCATTTTTAATAAACCATTTGACAGGCTTTAATTTATCTCGAATAAGTAAAATGATTGATAAAATAATTAATAAAATACCGAAATATAAATTGAATGAAGGTAAGTCTAATCCTTTATTGACCCAAGCGCCTAGAATTGTTCCCGGAATGCTGCCAATAAAAAATATAAAACCACTTTTATAATCTACCGTTTTTGATTTCATATAGCTTAATGTTGAGGCAAGCCCAGTAAAAATCATCATAATGACAGATAAACCAACGACTTTTTGTGGTGTAATATCTGGTATCATTCCTAAATTTAAGCCAATATATAATGTAGCTGGCACTAATATGGCACCGCCACCTAGCCCCACCAATGCACCCATTAGACCAGCAAGTAGTGCAATGATGATTAGTAAAATAAACTCCATTATAGTTCCCCTTCAAATATATTTAATTGCTTTGGCGCTAGCCCATCATCTTTAATATGCAAAATCTCCTGTAGCTCCTTCGCATTTTTTGCTGCATGATGCCCTGAATTATTATTAAATAAGACAAATAAATCGTCCGCCTCTGCATGAAGCTTTTCAATACTTTGTCCAAGTTGTTGTAGCTCCTCTTTATTATAATCATATAAAAAGCGAACTTTACGCCAATTTTCTGCATTTCCTGTATTGCGCCATCCATGAATATTGCGGCCATGAATACGCACAAGTGCCTTCTTGGCAGTTGCAACAGGATAAAAGGGAACTGACCCTACACCAGCCTGTGGTTCATCACAAACTGTATGAATAAATTGATGCTCTCGTAAAAAATCCATCGTCTGTTGCACTACTTTATCTGCATACCATGTTTGATTGCGAAACTCGATTGCCACCTCAAAATCCTTGAGCTGCTGTCGAATATACAATAAATATTGAACATTCTTTGCCTGACAATCAAACCATGGTGGAAATTGGGCTAAAATCATCCCTAATTTACCATAACGTTTAAATTCATTGGCACATTCAATAAATACATTAAACATATCATTTCTTGTTTCAAAAGGAATATCGCCTCGTAAATGACCTGTCATACCTTGATAGGCTTTCACAACAAAGCGGAAATGTTCTGGTGTATCCTCACACCATTTACGAACATGCTCTTTTGATGGTATGGCATAAAAAGAAGTATCCACCTCTACCGTTAAAAAATGACCTGTATAATCAAATAATTTATCTTTTGAGATAGTCACTCCACTATAAAGTGAAGGGTGATCTCCCCAACCAGTTAAGCCAACTACAATCATGTGACCCCCTCCTCTATGTACATAATCATAGCATACAGTTTCACACTACAATTAAATATCCTGTAAAAATTATCGCTTTCTTTTCATTCTAATAGGGGGAAATCATTATGTCACTTTTGACAAACAAAAAGGCATGAATTCCTCTATCATTGAACTCATACCAATCTACTTGATTTAACAAGTTTTTCTTCAATACCTTTTAAAAATTCAATACGACTATAAGCTAGTCCACCCTCCATTAATGGGTCTACAATATTGACGAATAGTTGATTATTTTACAGGCATTCATATTTTGAACAATTGGATTCTTTTTAAATCCTCAATCTACTTTAATTAACATTATTTCTTAATTAAACCTGATATTCTCGACTAAAAAACCCCTGCCACAAATTTTTATGTGACAGGGATTGAGCTTTATTAACCGATAGAACCTTCCATCTCGAATTTAATCAATCGATTCATTTCGACTGCGTATTCCATTGGTAATTCTTTTGTAAATGGCTCGATAAAGCCCATTACGATCATTTCTGTTGCTTCTTCTTCAGAAATACCACGTGACATTAAATAGAATAATTGCTCTTCAGATACTTTAGAAACTTTTGCTTCATGCTCTAAAGAAACATTATCATTAAAGATTTCATTGTATGGAATTGTATCAGACGTTGATTCATTATCCATAATGAGCGTATCACACTCAATATTGGCACGTGCACCACTTGCTTTAGGACCGAAACGAACTTGTCCCATATATGTTACCTTACCACCTTGTTTTGCAATCGATTTTGACACGATTGTTGAAGATGTATTTGGTGCCATATGGATCATTTTTGCTCCAGCATGTTGGTGTTGCCCTTTACCTGCTAATGCAATGGATAATGTCATACCACGAGCACCTTCACCTTTTAGGATACATGCTGGGTATTTCATTGTTAATTTAGAACCGATGTTACCATCAATCCATTCCATTGTTCCGTTTTCTTCAACAACTGTACGTTTTGTTACAAGGTTATAGACATTGTTTGCCCAGTTTTGAATTGTTGTGTAACGGCAATAGGCATCTTTTTTCACGATAATTTCTACAACTGCTGAGTGTAGAGAATTTGTTGTATAAACAGGCGCTGTACAGCCTTCAACATAGTGTACATGTGCACCCTCGTCCACAATAATTAAAGTACGTTCGAATTGACCCATATTTTCTGAGTTAATACGGAAGTATGCTTGTAATGGTGTTTCTACCTTTACACCTGGTGGTACATAGATAAATGAGCCACCTGACCATACTGCTGAGTTAAGTGCCGCAAATTTATTGTCAGTGTAAGGAATAACTTTACCCCAGTGTGCTTTGAAAATATCTTCGTTTTCACGTAACGCTGAGTCTGTGTCTTTAAAGACAATACCAAGGTCTTCAAGGTCTTGTTTCATATTATGATACACTACCTCTGATTCGTATTGCGCAGATACACCTGCAAGATATTTTTGTTCTGCTTCTGGAATACCTAATTTATCGAAAGTAGCTTTGATTTCATCAGGTACCTCATCCCATGATCTTTGTGTAGCTTCTGATGGTTTTACATAGTACGTAATCTCATCGAAATTTAAGTCACTAAGATCACCACCCCATTGTGGCATTGGTTTTGTATAGAATGTTTCAAGCGCTTTTAAGCGGTACTCTAACATCCACTCTGGCTCTTGCTTCATATTTGAAATTTCACGGACGATTTCTTCAGTTAAACCACGTTTTGAACGGAAAATTGATACGTCCTTGTCATGGAATCCGTATTTGTAATCGCCGATATCAGGCATTTTTTTAGCCATCGTTTCTCCTCCGTTCATTGAGTTATATTTTTCAAGATATTCAATCCTTGCTTTGAGTGAAAGTAAAGGGTACTTTCACTCAGCCACAAGGTTGTTATTTAATACCTTTCTCCATTGCTTTCCAAGCCAATGTGGCACATTTAATACGTGCAGGAAATTGTGAAACGCCTTGTAGTGCTTCAACATCCTCAAGGTCATATTTATCGCTGTATTCTTCACCCATCATCATTTTAGAAAAAATATCGGCAAGCTCCAATGCTTCCTCTACTTTTTTTCCTTTAATAAGCTGTGTCATCATGGATGCAGATGACATGGAGATAGAACAGCCTTCACCATCAAATTTTGCATCCTCTACAACGCCGTCCATCACTTTTAATGTTAAGTGAATACGATCGCCACATGTCGGATTGTTCATATCAATTGTTACGGCATCACCCTCTAAAGACCCTTTGTTACGAGGGTTTTTATAGTGATCCATAATAACAGAACGGTATAGTTGATCTAAATTATTAAAAGACATCGCCAAAATACTCCTTCGCAGAACGTAACCCTGCAACTAGACGATCAATATCTTCCTCTGTGTTATACAGGTAGAAGCTTGCACGTGCAGTTGCTACTTGCTGAAGACATTTCATTAATGGCTGTGCGCAATGATGTCCTGCACGAATAGCAATACCATTCATATCCAGAACCGTTGCTACATCATGTGGATGTACATCATCTAAGTTAAATGTTACAAGTCCACAGCGCTTCATTGGGTCACGTGGGCCGAAAATTTTCAGACCGTCAATTGTTTCAAGCTGATCCATTGCATAGCCTACAAGCTTATGCTCATGCTCTGCAATTGTATCTAGTCCAATATCCGTTAAGAAGTCGATAGCAGCACCTAAACCAATTGCACCTGCAATAATAGGTGTGCCGCCCTCAAACTTCCACGGTAATTCCTTCCACGTTGAGTCATAAAGCCCAACAAAGTCAATCATTTCGCCACCAAATTCAACTGGCTCCATTTTTTCAAGGTGTTCTTTTTTACCATATAGTACACCTATTCCAGTCGGTCCGCACATTTTATGCCCTGAGAACCCTAAAAAATCGATATCCAAATCTTGCACATCAATTTTCATATGTGGGGCTGCCTGCGCACCATCAGCTACCATAACAGCTCCATTAGCATGTGCAATTTGAGCAATTTCTTTAATTGGATTAATCGTACCAAGGACGTTTGACGCCATTGATACCGCAACAATTTTCGTTTGAGGCGTAATCGTTGCACGTACTTTTTCTAAACTAATAGTGCCATCTGCTTCTAGCTCTATATATTTCAATGTTGCATTTTTCTCTTTCGCTAGCTGCTGCCAAGGGATAATATTGGAATGGTGCTCCATTTGTGTAATAACAATTTCATCACCTTCTGCAACATTTGCACGACCATAGCTCGCTGCTACTGTATTTAAAGATGTTGTTGTACCACGTGTAAAAATAATTTCCTGTGTTGACGTTGCATTAATAAACTTACGAACCTTTTCGCGTGCACCTTCGTAGCGATCAGTAGCACGATTTCCTAATGTATGGACACCACGATGCACATTGGAATTATCAAATTCATAGTAAGATTTGATTGCTTCAATCACTTGAACAGGCTTTTGTGACGTTGCTGCGCTATCAAGATAAACAAGTCGATGACCGTTTACATCCTGATTTAAAATTGGGAAGTAGCTTTTAATATCTTTATTCATCATTAGCGCACTTTCCTTTCAATAACCTCCGTCAGTTGCTTTTGAACGCCTTCAATTGGTAATTGCGTAACAACTGGCGCAAGGAATCCATGGATAACAAGGCGCTCTGCTTCTGTTTTCGAGATACCACGACTCATTAAATAATAAAGTTGTAGTGGGTCTACTCGACCAACAGAGGCTGCGTGTCCTGCTGTTACATCATCTTCATCAATCAATAAAATAGGGTTTGCATCCCCTCGAGCTTTTTCTGATAGCATTAATACACGTGATTCTTGCTGTGCATCTGCTTTTGTTGCGCCATGCTCAATATAGCCAATACCGTTGAAAATAGATTGCGCTGCATCTTTCATAACGCCATGTTTTAGAATATGCCCGATGGAGTTTTTACCCCAATGACGAACCTCTGTAGTGAAGTTCAATTTTTGTTCGCCGCGACCAACTACTACTGTTTTTGTATCAGCATGAGAACCGTCACCAACTAAGTGTGTAATGTTTTCAGAGATTGTATCCGAGTCATTCATTAAACCAAGAGCCCAATCTACTTTTCCATCACGTGCTAGGCGTGCACGACGATTGACATATGTTGTATAGCCTTTAGCCAGTACATCCACTGCACCATATGTTACTTGTGCATTATCTTGAACAACTACCTCTGAAATAATATTCGCCTGACCTTGTGCTTCTTCAACTGTTGAAATATATGTTTCAACATATGTTACAGCAGCGTTTGCTTCTGCTACTACTAAAACATGGTTATAAAGTGAAGCTTCTGCATTATCGTTGAGGAAAATAACTTGTAATGGTTGTTCAATCACTACATTTTTTGGCACATACACAAATACGCCACCGTTAACAAGCGCTGTATGAAGTGCTGTTAATTTATGCTCATCTACTTTAACTGCCTCTGACATAAAGTACTTTTGAACAAGCTCACCATGTTCACGAACTGCTGTTAAAATATCAGTAAAAATAACACCTTTATCAGCAAGCTCTTGTGATGTTTTTAAATAAGCTGGTGTATTATTACGTTGAATATATAGGTTTTCTTGTGCTTCAAGGTCAATTAAACCTTTTGCTTCTTCAGGTAACGCATCCAATGAAGAAAATGCCTCACTCTGAACTGTATGTGTTGGGAAATTTACAAAGTCCCATTTTGTAATATTTGTTCTATCTGGTTTTGGCAAGTCTAAACCAGTTACTTTGTCTAGTGCTGCCGCACGAAGCTCTGTAAACCAAGCTGGTTCACCATTTGCTTCTGAGAACGAGCGCACGTCCTGTACTGTTACAGGCAAGTTAAGTTCCACTGTCATGCTAGTTCGTCCTCCCTCTTATGCTTCTTGTTCTTCTGTTTCTTCTTCGATGCCTAATTCTTTTTTGATCCAGTCATAGCCTTCTGCCTCTAAACGTTGTGCAAGCTCTGCACCACCTGATTTCACAATACGACCTTGCATCATTACATGTACATGATCTGGTGTAATGTAGTTTAATAGGCGTTGATAGTGTGTAATCATTAAGCAGCCAAAGCCTTCGCCACGCATTGCATTAATACCTTTTGATACAACTTTTAATGCATCAATATCAAGACCAGAGTCAATTTCATCTAAAATTGCAAATGTTGGCTTAATCATCATTAATTGAAGAATTTCATTACGTTTTTTCTCACCACCAGAAAATCCTTCATTTAAGTAACGCTGTGCCATATCTTCATCCATTTCAAGGAATTCCATGTTCTTATCTAATTCGCGAATAAATTTCATTAATGAGATTTCATCGCCTTCTTCACGTCGTGCATTAATAGCTGAACGTAAGAAATCAGCATTTGTTACACCAGCGATTTCAGATGGATATTGCATTGCTAGGAATAAACCAGCTTGAGCACGCTCGTCTACTTCCATTTCAAGCACATCTTCACCATCAAGTTCAACTGTACCTGAAGTAACTTCGTATTTTGGATGACCCATAATAGCAGATGCTAGTGTCGATTTACCAGTTCCGTTTGGTCCCATAATTGCGTGAATTTCATTTGTATTAATTGTAAGATTTACGCCTTTTAAAATCTCTTTCCCGTCGATTTCAACGTGAAGATCTTTAATTACTAAAGTTGACATGAAAATACCTCCATAGTGTTCAGTGAATGGATATCCATTCCTTAATTATCATCATTCTAATCTTAACTGAAAATTGTTCTCTATGCAAACCATTTCAATTACTTTCGGTTTTCTTAAATAAAATCTTGAAAAATAAAGACTTTGTAAGCATTTTCAGCTAGTTACTTAGCAAACTTATCAATGAGAATAACGTTTCTCCATTTTCAATAAATTACTTCTAATTGAGAATTAATTTCATCTAGCTACATAGTGGAAACCCCGTGAAAAGGGCGAATTATAGCGGTTTTCTAACAAAAATACATAGAGAGTGCTATCTATACTATAACCTTTTTCACGATAATGAAATCAATTAAGGAAACAAATATTTTAGCTATATGTTTAAAATAACCTGTAAACATTGATAGTCATTTTTCATCTTAAATACTATAATTAAAATAAAATCAATCTTATTTTTAGATTAATAGAGGTGAAAAGTTAGTGGAGTTACGTCAATTACGTTATTTTGTCGAGGTCGCTGAACGTGAACATATTTCAGAGGCTGCTGAGCATCTCCATGTTGCACAATCTGCCATTAGTCGGCAAATAGCAAATCTTGAAGATGAATTAGGCACGCCATTATTTGAACGTGTCGGTCGAAATGTAAAATTAACACCAATCGGAAAAATATTTCTTGAGCATACCATTACTGCTTTAAAAGCGATTGATTTTGCTGCCAAACAGGTAGAGGAATATCTTGATCCTGCCAAGGGCTCCATTAAAATCGGCTTTCCAACAAGTTTAGCTAGCTATGTACTGCCAACCGTTATATCTGCCTTTAAACGTGAATATCCTGATTTACAATTTCAGTTACGTCAGGGCTCCTATCGATTTTTAATCGATGCTGTTAAAAATCGAGATTTAAACCTAGCCTTTTTGGGACCACTTCCCCCAAAAGATGAATCCATTCAATCAACCATATTATTTACGGAAAATATCGCAGCCTTACTCCCAGCAAATCACCCATTAGCAAAAAGAGAAAGCATTCAACTCGCGGAATTAAGAAACGATCTCTTTGTGTTATTCCCAGACGGCTATATTTTGCATAAAGTAGCAATGGATGCTTGCCGTGCCGCAGGCTTTTTGCCAAATATCATTTCAGAGGGAGAAGACTTAGATGCATTAAAAGGTTTAGTTGCAGCAGGTATCGGCGTTAGCCTCTTGCCCGAAAGTTCACTTTATGATTCAACTGCTCGCTTTACCGTAAAGGTTCCAATTAAAGCACCTACAATCCCTAGAACTGTCGGCATTATTTCACCTGTTAATCGGGAAATTGCCCCATCTGAAATCATTTTTTTAGACTTTGTCAAAAACTTCTTCTCTCGCCTATCACAATTCCAATAAAAAAGTCGCCAATAAAGGCGATTCAGATTGTAGACAAAAGGAATCGAGCGTGAACTTCTCGATTCCTTTTGTCATTTTTTCTTCTATAGTGTTTATTTTTAATATATACATGTTTATGGGAAAATTTCTTTGTGTAGCATCAATAAATAGAGGGTCTGCATGGAGGAGTTCATGATGCATCATTTTTTTTGTGATGAATAGAGATTTCCTACTAATGGTTAGATGAAAAATCAATAGCAGCCTTTAATTTTCATACTAAATGGTCTTGGGAAAAATCGTTAGCACTTCTACTTGTTCAAGTTCATGAATTTGATGCTTTGTCATCAGGGGTGATCACCTCAAAAATTTACTTTTTATCAACATATGCATAAGGCGTTCTTTATGTAGAAGTTGATTGGAACGAAGGGCGGCGACTCCCGCGGAAAGCGTCCGCCCGTAGTGGCAATCAGCGGCTTTCCTTGATTTCATTGTAAAAGAAAAATGACTGTAGGCAAACTCAAAATTCATTGAGTTTGTCTACAGTCTGAGTCGCCAATAAAGGCGATTTTTTTATTGATTACTCACTAAAGAAAAAGAGCACATAGGTTGAAAGCCTATGTACTCTAAAATCTACTATTATTTTACGGGTACTACTGCACCTTTCCATTCCTCTAAAATAAAGTCTTGGATTTCTTGGGATGTTAGCACCTCTAATAATTTTTTAATTTCTTCTTTTGTTTCATCGCCTGCACGTACTGCAATAATATTTACATATGGAGATTCTTTATCCTCAAGAGAAATAGCATCCTCAATTGGGTTTAAGCCATTATCAATGGCAAAGTTAGAGTTAATTAAAACCGCATCTCCTTCATCGTTTTCATACATTTGTACAAGCATTTCAGGAGCTGTATTTGCATCAAATTCAAAGTTTTTAGGATTTTCTTCAATATCCTTTAATTCTGCTGCTGTTTTATCAATGCCTTCTTTTAATTTAATTAAGCCTTTAGCCTCTAATAATGATAGCATACGACCATGGTCAGATACTGAGCTAGAAAGTAAAATTGTTGCACCTTCTGGAAGCTCTTCTAAAGATTTATATTTTTTAGAGTAAATACCGATTGGCTCAATATGAACACCACCAGCATTTACAAAATCATAGCCATTATCTTTAATTTGCAACTCAAGGTAAGGAATATGTTGGAAGTAGTTTGCATCCAGCTCTTTTGATTCTAAATCTTGGTTTGGCAGTACATAATCTGTATACGTTTCAACTTCAAGATCAATACCTTGCTCAGCTAAAATCGGTTTTGCTTTTTCTAAAATGACAGCGTGTGGTGTATTAGAAGCACCTACTTTTAATGTTACATTTTCTTTACTATCTGTTTCCCCATCAGATGCTGAATTGGCATCCTCCTTTTTATCAGCACCACAAGCTGCTAAAGCTAGTACAAGTATTGATAAAAATAATCCTGCTAATAACTTCTTCATGTATAACACTCCCTTTTATTTTGTATAAAGTATGTTAGCGGTAAAAAACCGGAATAACCTGTTAACGTTTATCAATTTTTTCGGTAATCAAATCACCAATCCATTGAATAATAAATACAACCACTAATATCAAAATAGTTGCCATTAATGTCACATCTGTACGATTACGTTGGAAGCCGTCTAAGAAAGCTAAGTTACCAAGACCCCCCGCACCGATAATTCCTGCCATTGCTGTATAACCAACAAGCGCCACAGCCGTTACAGTAATACCTGAGATTAATGCTGGTAACGATTCAGGAATTAGTACCTTCCAAATAATTGTCGATGTCTTTGCACCCATTGAGCGAGCAGCTTCTATTACACCTTTATCAATTTCACGTAAAGCTATTAAAACCATGCGGGCATAAAATGGTGCTGCGCCAATAATTAATGCAGGCAATGCGGCATTGGCGCCACGAATTGTACCAAGTAAAAACTTTGTAAATGGAATTAATAAAATAATTAACACAATAAATGGAATAGAGCGGAAAATATTCACAAGTGAACCTGTTAAAAAGTTCACAATCTTATTAGCCCATAGCTGATTAGGACTTGTTAAAAAGAGCACAATTCCAATCACTAACCCTAAAACAAATGTCACAACAGTAGAGATGGCTGTCATATATAGTGTTTCATATGTAGCCTCCCACATATTTTCCCAGTCTACGTTCGGAAATAGATTAGTTAGCATTTACAATCACCTCCGTTTGTACTTCGACTGTATTTAAGTAATCAAGTGCTGCTGCTACATTTGCCTCCGAGCCATCGATTTGTACAATTAATGTACCGTATGCTCCATTTTTTGTTTGCGAAATATTACCATGAACAATACTAACTTCCACATCAAATTGTTTAACTAGATGCGAAATAACAGGCTGCTCTGTTTTTTCACCTACAAAAATCAGTTTAACAAGTTGTCCAGTTGGATAATTGGCTTTGATTTGTGCTACTGTTTCCTGTGTTTCCTTTGTATCTGTAATTTGCGCTACAAATTTTTTCGTAATAGCTGCTTGCGGTGATTGGAAAACTTGTAATACCTCGCCACGCTCTACAATTTCGCCCGCTTCCATTACAGCCACACGATGACAAATTTTACGAATTACATGCATCTCATGGGTGATGAGCACAATGGTTAAACCTAGGCGTTCATTGATATCCACAAGCAAATCTAGAATTGCATCTGTCGTTTCAGGATCAAGCGCAGATGTTGCCTCATCACATAATAGCACCTCTGGATTATTGGCTAGTGCACGCGCTATGCCAACACGTTGCTTCTGTCCACCAGAAAGCTGTGATGGGTAAGCTTTATCACGCCCTTCCAATCCTACAAGTGCAATTAATTCTTTGACACGTGCCTCACGTTGCGCCTTTGGAACACCTGCAATCTCTAATGGAAAAGCAATATTTTCTGCAACGGTTCTAGACCATAGCAAATTAAAATGCTGGAAAATCATACTTACCTTTTGTCGAGCAGCTCGAAGCTTTTGCCCTTTAATGGATGAGAACTCTTGATCGTTCACTATAACCGTTCCTGATGTCGGTTTCTCTAGTCCATTTAATAAACGAATCATCGTACTTTTACCAGCACCACTATAGCCGATAATGCCAAAAATTTCACCTTTATCGATAGAGAGGTCTACGTTTTTGACTGCCGTTAATTCGCCATTTGCTGTTTTATATTTTTTTGTAATATTATGAAGCTGGATCATCGCCAATACTCCTCTTTTCTCATATAGAAAACCCCTTCACTCACAGACAAGCAGAAGGGGTTAGCGTATTTATACGTTTAACCGTTCTCTCATCTTTCAAAGAAGAATCTTTGAGTGATTTGGCACCTTTTCACACTGTGATGGTTGCCGGGCTTCATAGGGCACTTCCCTCCGCCACTCTTTATAAGAGTTCGATATATTTAATGTTTTCGTAATCTATGTGTTACTTTACCATGCCAGCAAAGTTCAGTCAATTGCTTTTTTTAATAATTCATATAAAAATGGTACGGATTGAAATGCATAGATCTTATTTGTCACTTTTCCGTCATCACAGACAAGCAAACAAGGAACACTTTCAATTTGATGCTCACTTGCAATATGCTCTAAAAAATTAATATTCGCTTTACCTAACTGCAGCTGTGGTAGTAATTGTTCAACAATTGTCATCATTTTCGATGCCACTGCACATGTTCCACACATTGGTGTATATAAATAAAATGCAGCTTGCTCTCCCGACTGTATAGCCGCTTCCCACTGCTCTGTTGACCATTCTTTCATTATTCACGCAACCTTACTTACAAAATATATTCATTATGGATGGAGAAATGTGCACGCAATAAAATCATCGCCAACACTTTTCTAGGTGTCGTTTCCACTTCCTTATAGGTTGGCATTGTACGCAAATGCTCAGCCTCTGGATAATGTCTGTCCATTAATGCACGTAGCTTATCACCTGAAGTATCTGCATCGAAAAATGTAAAAAGCTCGCAGCCCTCATACGGATCAAGCAATTCCTCTAATTGATGTACACCAATTGTGCCATTTGTACATAGTATTGTAACATTCTCATTTAAAATAGGCTCAATCTGAAGCTTATCTGAGCGTCCTTCTACTATCAAGCATTTTCCCTCGAACATTACGCCACCTCCAGTTTAGACATCCCCACTTATAAATTATTATATAATAAAAAACGCCGGTAGTTGCCGACGTTTTTTGATTATAGCTTGTCTTATTCTGCAATCATTTCTTCGTATTGCTCTGCTGTCATAAGTTTGTCAACTTCTGATGCATCAGCAGGCTCTACAACGATCATCCATGCTTTTTCATATGGTGATTCATTTACGAATTCTGGGCTATCTTCTAAATCTGCATTCACTTCAACAACAGTGCCTGAGATTGGCGCATATAATTCAGAAACTGTTTTTACTGATTCTACGCTACCGAATGGGTCATCTGTTTTGATTTCATCGCCAACTTGTGGAAGCTCAACAAATACGATATCTCCTAGCTCAGATTGTGCAAAGTGTGTAATACCAATACGTACTTTACCGTCTTCTACTTTTACCCATTCATGCTCTTCAGAATATCGTAAATCTTTAGGTGTGCTCATGCCAAAAACCCCTCCATAAATATGTAATCGATTCACTTTCAGTGTGCCATATTTCTCCTATAAAAACAAGGAGAAATGCGGTTATTTCCAAGCTTGTTCAAAATCTGATTCTTTAAACCCTAAAGTAACGTTTTTTCCATCTGTTACAATTGGACGTTTGATTAACATGCCATCAGAAGCAAGCAATTCAAGCTGCTCCTCCTCTGTCATCTCAGCAAGCTTATCCTTTAATCCTAGCTCGCGATATTTCATGCCAGATGTATTGAAAAACTTCTTTAAAGGCAGTCCACTCGCCTGCCAAAATGCCTTGATCTCATCTTTTGTTGGCGTTTGCTCTACAATATGCACCTCTTGATAGGAAATATCATGATCATTTAACCACTTTTGTGCCTTTTTACATGTTGTACATTTTGGATAATGAATAAATTGAATCGTCATTAAAATGCTCCTCTACTGTTTTTTTATAGTATACCATCATAACTAGTTGGCTGGGCAGCTATCCGTCACCTTTACCATTCTATCCATCTATTTAGAGCTTCTATCCACCTTACCACCCTTCGCCCATAAAAAAACCTAGCTCTCCAGAAGAAATAGGAGCTAGGTTTCGCATCATCATATCATTAAACAATATATTTTTCTGCTTCAATTAATTTCACAGAAGCTTCGCGTTTTTTGGCAATTAAGTTGTATGGATTATTGCGTGTTAGCTTGCGCAATGCTGATAATGTCATACGTGCTACATCGCCATCTGCTGAAGCAAGAATTGTATCTTTTGCTTCTTTTTCGATTTCTGCGAATGCCTCCTGACAGAAAATTTGCGTATATAGCAATTTTTGATGTGCTTTTTCAGCACCATCACGAGCAATTGCCTTTTCTGTACGTAACACTGCAGATTCCATCGCAAATAATTGGTTGGCGATATTCGCAATATTCACCAAAACCTCTTGCTCTTGATCAAGCTTTGCACCAAAGCGTTGCGCTGCTAAGCCTGCTGCTAATACAGCAATTTTCTTCGCATTTTTCACTAAATATTTTTCTTGTGCTAGTGGCTCTGTGCCGATATCTTCTGGCATTAACATTAACAGCTCCTGCTGTAAGTTTTGCGCCACTTGTAATAATGGCAGCTCGCCTTTTAGTGCCTTTTTCATAAATGTGCCAGGTACAATCATACGGTTAATTTCATTTGTACCTTCGAAAATACGATTAATGCGAGAATCACGGTAAATACGCTCTACTTCATATTCAGCCATAAAGCCATAGCCACCATGTAGCTGTACCGCTTCATCCGCAATATAGTCTAAAGTTTCAGAACCAAATACTTTTGCAATGGAGCATTCAATCGCATACTCAGCAACAGCTCCTGCAATTACCTTCCCTTGCTTTTGCTCCTCAGGGCTTAGCTGGCTTAAACGATCCTCAAATAAACCTACTGTACGATAGTTTAATGATTCAGATGCATATAAATGAGAAGCCATTGTTGATAGTTTCTCTTTTGTTAAATTAAAGTCAGAAAGCTTTGTTTTAAATTGTTGACGTTGGTTGGTATATTGAATCGCAAGCTCTAATGCACGCTTAGAGCCACCAATTGTCCCAACACCTAGTTTATAACGACCAATATTTAAAATATTGAACGCAATAACATGACCACGACCAATTTCGCCTAATAGGTTTTCAACAGGTACCTCCGCATCTTCTAGCACTAATGTACGTGTAGATGAAGATTTAATCCCCATTTTCTTTTCTTCTGGTCCTACTGAAACGCCATTATAGCTTCGCTCTACGATAAATGCCGAGAATTTGTCGCCATCAATTTTCGCATAGACAACAAACACATCTGCAAAGCCTGCATTTGTAATCCATTGCTTTTCACCATTTAAAATATAATGTGTGCCTGCATCATTGAGCTTCGCAGTCGTTTTTGCACCTAACGCATCTGAACCTGAACCTGGCTCTGTTAATGCATAGGCAGCAATTAATTCACCTGAAGCAAGCTTAGGTAAGTATTTTTGCTTTTGATCTTCATTACCGAATAATACGATTGGTAATGACCCAATCCCAACGTGTGCACCGTGTGTAATAGAGAAACCGCCTGCTACAGACATTTTTTCTGCAATTAAAGCAGAGGAAACTTTGTCTAAGCCAAGCCCTTCGTATTCTTCAGGTACATCTGCTCCAAGTAAGCCTAGCTCCCCCGCGCTTTTTAGCAGTCGTACGGAGTGCTCGAATTCATGATGCTCTAAATTTTCAACGACTGGTAATACTTCGTTTGCTACATATTCTTCTGTTGTTTTTGCAATCATTTTATGCTCATCTGTGAAATCCTCAGGTGTGAATACACGATCTAATTCCACATCTTCAATAAGAAACCCGCCGCCTTTAATGAAATCCGTTGTTTTTTCTGTCATGTTATATTCCTCCCAATATATCTAATGTAGTCCCCTATTTATAGAAAAGCCTGAGGCACAATGTTCGGAGGCAACCGGAAACAGTGCACCCCAAGCTGATCTAGCAAAATTATAAAATTTCAAATACGCCAGCAGCGCCCATACCGCCACCGATACACATTGTTACAACGCCATATTTCTTCCCTTGACGCTTCAATTCATGGATCAGCTTTAATGTTAAAATCGCCCCCGTTGCGCCTAGCGGATGACCTAATGCAATCGCTCCACCATTCACATTAACCTTCTCTTGGTCGATGCCTAAATGGCGTACCACCTGTAATGATTGTGAGGCAAATGCTTCATTAATTTCCCATAAATCAATATCTTCTATTGATAGTCCTGCAATTTCTAATGCCTTCGGTACTGCCACAATTGGACCGATACCCATTACCTCAGGCGGCACACCACCTACTGCAAATCCTAGGAATTTTGCCATTGGTGTCAAACCTTGTTTTTCCGCTTCTTCACGATCCATTACTAGTACAGCTGCTGCTCCATCAGATGTTTGAGAGGCATTACCAGCTGTTACAGAGCCTTTCACATGGAAGGCTGGACGTAGCTTTGCTAAGCCCTCTACAGATGTTCCTGGACGCACACCCTCATCCATACTAAATGTAAATTTTTTCACTTGCGGTTTATTATTCTCATCTACGTAATACTGTTCCACGTCGATTGGCACAATTTCATCATTGAATTTACCTTCTTTAATTGCCTTTTCAGCAAGCTCGTGTGAGCGAACAGCAAAAGCATCTTGGTCTTCACGACTAACATTATACTGACGAGCTACTTCCTCCGCTGTATGCCCCATGCCCATATAGTATTGTGGAGCTGTTTCCGCTAACGTTGGATTTAAACGTGGTGTATTTCCCACCATCGGGACCATGCTCATCGACTCTACGCCGCCAGCAAGAATTGCCTTTGAATGACCTAGCATAATTCGCTCTGCTGCATAGGCAATGGCCTGTAAGCCTGATGAGCAAAATCTATTAATCGTTAAAGCAGGCGTTGTATCTGGTAATCCTGCAAGTGCACCAATACTGCGTGCTACATTCATCCCTTGCTCTGCTTCTGGCATCGCACAGCCTAAAATTAAATCATCAACCGGTCCTTCATAGCCCGCTCTTTTCAATGTTTCTTTGACTACGACAGCACCAAAATCATCTGGTCTTACTGTTGCTAAAGAACCTTTTTTTGCTTTTCCAATTGGAGTTCGTGCTCCTGCTACAATAACGGCTTCACGCATCGTATTAATCCCCCTTTGTTTCATGTGCAAGAATTGTCTATTCCGTCTATTAGTTACGAAGTGGTTTACCTTTTAACAGCATGTGCTGCATTCGTTGCTGAGAAAGCGGGTCTGCTACTAGGCTTAAGAATGCCTCACGCTCTAGATTTAATAAATACTGTTCATCCACTAATGTGCCGTATGGAACCTTACCACCCGCAATTACATAGGCTAGTTTTTTAGCAATTTTTAAATCATGCTCGCTAATAAAGCCTGACTCAAACAGACCTTGCGCACCAATCAGTAATGTACCGTAGCCTGATGCACCAACCACTGGCACTTTTGTTGGTACAGGTGGTTGATAGCCTGCCTCATAAAGCGCTAATGCCGCTTGCTTTGCATCATATAATTGATGATCTGGGTTCACAGAAATACCATCCGCAAAATTTAAGAAGTTATTTTCACGTGCTTCCTCACCAGAAGTTGAAACCTTTGCCATTGCAATTGTTTCAAATACTTTATTAGCAATATGCTGATAGTCTACCTCCACCCCATTTGGTAAACCTTTTAAGAACTTTTCATAAAGCGCCTTGTTGCCGCCACCGCCGGGAATTAAACCAACGCCTACTTCTACTAAGCCCATATATGTTTCCATCGTTGCCTGAATATGTGCAGCCGGTAAGCAAACCTCTGCCCCTCCACCTAATGTCATGGCAAACGGTGCTGCTACAACAGGCTTACGTGAATATTTAATTTTTTGCATAGCATCTTGGAATGCTTTAATGACGAAATCTAGCTCAAATATATTATCATCCTGTGCTTCTACTAAAATCATTCCTAGATTTGCCCCAACACAGAAGTTTTTCCCTTGATTACCGATGACTAAGCCCTTATAGTTAGCCTCTACTTCATCTACTGCAAAGTTAATCATTTGGATAATATCTAAGCCAATCGCATTTGATTGGGAATGGAATTCTAACAGCGCAATACCATCACCTAAATCTATTAAACTAGCACCTGTGTTTGATTTAATGACACCATGCTTTTTCTTATAGCGTTTTAAATTAATCTCTTTTTCATTGACTGGTACTTTTACATATTGCGAACCATTATAGTAAGCTAAATCACCATCTATTTCTGAATAGAAGGTATCAAAGCCATGTGCTAACATGTCTTTTACAAATGCTGGTACTTCTCGACCCTCTGCTTCCATTTTTGCTACAGAGTCCTTTACACCAAGAGCATCCCAAATTTCAAATGGTCCTTGCTGCCAGCCAAAGCCCCATTTCATCGCATTATCAATGGCTACGATATCATCTGCAATCTCACCATGAAGCTGTGCTGAGTAAATTAATGTTGGTGCAAAAATTCCCCATAGCAGCTCACCTGTACGATCCTTTGCATATGTTAATGCTTTTACTTTATTTGCTAATCCACGTGTTTGTTTTGCCATTTCAATAGAAGGTGTTTTTAATTTTTTTACTGGACTATATGCAAATGTTGTTGGGTCAATTTCAAGAATTTCTTTTCCTTGCTTTAAGAAGAAGCCTTGACCTGATTTCGCTCCAAGCCAACCATTTTCCACCATTTTTTGTAAAAATTCAGGTACTGCAAATACTTGCTGCTCCTCACCTGTTGTTTGATCGTAAACATTTTTCGCTACATGAATAAATGTATCTAAACCAACTACATCTAGCGTACGGAAAGTTGCAGACTTTGGACGGCCGATAAGCGGACCTGTTACAGAGTCTACCTCACCAACAGAGTAACCCCCTTTTAACATTTCCTGTAAAGTAATTAATAAACCATAAGTGCCAATGCGGTTGGCAATAAAGTTTGGTGTATCCTTTGCAAGTACAACACCTTTTCCAAGTACATCTTCACCAAATGTTTTCATAAAGCTTACAACTTCAGGTGCAGTTGTATCAGCTGGAATTACCTCTAGTAATTTTAAATAGCGAGGTGGATTGAAAAAGTGTGTTCCTAGGAAATGCTTTTTAAAATCATCTGAGCGTCCCTCTGCCATGGCATTAATGCTAATGCCTGATGTATTAGAGCTAATAATTGTGCCCGGTGTGTGAATCGCATCAATTTTTTCATACAAACTTTGTTTAATTGCTAAGTTTTCTACAACAACTTCGATAATCCAATCGACATCCTTTAATTTATCTAAATCATCCTCAAAGTTGCCGACCGTTAGTAGTGATAAATTTTTCTTAGAAGTAAGTGGTGCTGGCTTTTGCTTTAATAACTTTTGCAAGGCTCCGTTGACAATACGATTTCTAACAGCTGGATGCTCTAAAGAAAGTCCCTTTGCCTCTTCCTCTTGCGTCAGTTCCTTTGGTGCAATATCCAATAGTAGTGTCGGTATACCGATATTTGCTAAATGTGCTGCAATTCCAGAGCCCATCACTCCAGAACCTAGAACAGCTGCTTTTTGAATGTTGTAAGTCACAAGCAATTCCCCCTTATTCTCCCATCGAATGAATAGCCATTCATTTTTTGACCAAAAAAATATCAAGTGTAACCTTAGTGATTTTTTATTCTGTGTTGAATTTTTCAACCGAATACAGCTAAGGCTTATCTCCATTTGCATTAGGAAATGAAGATAAAACTACTTTTTCTGTTTTTAGTGTAGATTATTTTGTTTAATTTAGCAATCTTTTTTCACGATTTATTTTTGCACTATACAACTTTTTTCGTTTTTTACGAGCGAAAAGCACACAATAAGTAGCGAACATTACAGCGAAACAGAAAACTTTCCGACTGCACAAAAAATGTGTAGAATGGAAGGCAAGGAGCGTGAATACTATGAAAACAATTACTACTACAGAACAATTTAATGAACTAATTGCTGGTGACCAAAAGGTGCTAGTAAAATTCTATGCAGGCTGGTGTCCAGATTGCACGCGTATGAATATGTTTATCGACCCAATTATCGAGGAATACAGCCAATATGATTGGTATGAGCTAAACCGTGATGAGCTACCAGAAATCGCAGAAAAATATGATGTGATGGGCATTCCAAGCTTATTAATTTTCCAAAACGGTGAAAAGCTTGCACACTTACATAGTGCAAACGCTAAAACACCTCAGCAAGTAACTGAGTTTTTAGCTGCCCAACAATAACCAACGAGCTGCATTCTTTTCATAGAATGCAGCTCTTTTTGAAAGGACACGATAGGATGCGCCAACAATTGATTTTAACTGGAACATCACAATATGATGCATCTGTTGCACCAAGCTATCGCAACTCTGCCTGTGGGCCAGCAACAATTTATGTGATTTTAAACTACTTCAACAAATCAGCCCCTAGCATTAACGAGCTATATCAACAGCTTGGTAGCACAAAAATTGGTTTATTTAAGTGGCGGCTTATTTATTATCTTCGTCGCTTACAGCCAACTTGGGATATTCGCGGCTGTTCCTTAAAGGAAGCTTTACAGGAAATTGACGCAGGTCGTCCTGTTGCAATGCGCTTTGATCGCTATTTTAGTCTAAATTGGCGAGATCAAACCTCTACCTTTGCCTACCATTGGGTCCCCCTTATTGGCTATGAAATAAAAAATGACCAGCTATGGCTGATTTTTCATGATAATGGTGGCCCAAATCGTAATAGCAAAATTCAGCAAGCACTATTCCACAATAATGCAAAGGTGCTATCTTTTGTAAAAATTACACCGAATACAACGAACGAGCATGCTTGGCAATAAGCGTATAGCCACGCTCCTCTATCTCTTGAAACGTTTGTCGTTCATATTTTGGCAATACTAAGCTTGTAAAATCCGCTTCGATTGGTACATCTGTTTGAATGGTTGCAAGCTCATGTGATAATTGCAACATCTCTAGATTTTCTTGAATTTTTGTTCGTTGGCCAGGCTTTAATTCATCCAGTGATGCCAAAATATTATCGATAGAGCCATATGTTTGAATTAACGTAAGTGCCTGCTTAGGGCCGATGCCTTTTACACCTGGATAGCCATCACTCGTATCTCCCATAAAGGCTTTCACTTGAGCAAATTGTGCTGGCTCAATACGGTACTCCTCTTGAAAGCGCGCATGTGTATAGATATCGTATTCTGTATAGCCTTTTTTGGTAAAAGCAATCTCTGTGGATGGTCTTAAAAGCTGAAGTAAATCTTTATCGCCACTAATAACCGTAATATCCGCCTCATCCTGCCATTTGGTAATCATAGAGCCGATTAAATCATCGGCTTCCATTCCTTCTACGCCAAAATTTTGCCAGCCGATTTGCTGTGCTAAATTTTTTGCCATATCGAATTGTGGCAGCATCTCCTCTGGTGGTGCTGGACGATTTGCTTTATAGCCATCAAATAAATCATTGCGGAATGTATGTGCGCCCATATCCCAGCAAACAGCCATATGGGTTGGCTTCATAATGGATTGTGCCGTGAGTACATGGCGTACAAACCCTTGCGCACCATTTGTTGGTGTCCCATCTGCAAGTCGGATAAAATGTCCCATTGCCGCAGAGGCAAAAAAGGAGCGAAATAACAGTGCCATACCGTCAACAATTAATAGCTTTGGTTTTGTTGTCATACTAAAATCCTCTCTATTTCAATACAAGGTTTGCTCTTTCATATTATAACAAACTTTCAATTATAGGCTTTGTCCATCTAGTGCTTTTACAGCATCGCCTTTCCTTTTTTGGAAATACGATTACGATGATCCAATTGAATGCCTGTTAACCATTGTAAAAATGCTGTAACGCCTATTTTTACGGTTTCTGGTCGAAGCGTGCCTTCCTTTGGGTCTGCATAGACAAAATCAATATGCCGAACCCCTTCATTTTCGCCAATCAGCTTAAGAATATCAAATAATTCATAGGCTGTTAAACCACCTGGTGTTGCTGCTGGCACATCTCGTGCAAACATAATATCCAGTGCATCTAAATCAACAGATACATAAATTCGATCTACCTCATACATCAGCTGACGCAGCATTTCACGTATTGTTAGCTGAATGCCATCACGTCGCATTTGCTTTAAAGTAATCATATGAATACCTTGCTCTCGTGCATAATGAATCATTTCCGGGGAATTGAAAAAGCCATGTAAGCCAACATTATAGATATGCTCCCCCTTTACAATTCCTGCCGCTATTAGCTGATGAATTGGTGAATCCTGTGCTAAGCCAATCTCCTCCTGATTTCTTGCATCTAAATGTGTATCAATTTGAATCACACCAATGCGATCCTGTGGAAAAGCATTTTTTATCCCTTTTAATGAGCATGCTGTAATCGCATGGTCGCCTCCTATTAAACAAGTAAAGCTTTTTGGATAGGCGATGCTTAAATTTTCTGCTGCTGCTTCAATCGCAGACTCTGATAGCATTCTATCATTTTCATTAATTGCTACATCCCCAATATCAGCAACAGCCAGCGCACGTAAATTTATTTGCTCATCCAAATTATACGATTGAAAGCTTGGCCACACTTTCCGAAAGGCATACGGATATTGCGCTGTCATCGTCCTTTCGCTGGCATATGATAATAAAGCACCATATACAATAATATCCACATCATTTGGGTTAGGATTCGCCTGTTGCTTAATCCATTGATGTAATGCTGAACCATTTTCCTGCTTCCATTGGCATTTTGGTTGTATAAACATATTCATCTCCACCTTTATATTATTTCGCCTCAAGTCAAATTGACCTATGCCAACTTATACTCTCCTTAAAATGACCTAATAGATATTTTATTAACGTTATAGTACCATTTGTACACATATCTTCGTTATGTTTTTCTCCTACTTCTAAAAATTTTTCTTGATTGCGACTATGTATAAGCAGCAAAAAAGGCATCTCAAAGATCATTTGAGATACCTCTTTCTGAATGGAGGCATAGTGCTGCCACCTCATGCATCGAATAGCTTTTAAAATTATATTGATTGCGCAATTCCTGAAAATAACATAATAGCTCCTCTAGCATTGCTAAATTTTTATCAATATGCTTCCCAAAATTATGAGGATGCCACCATAAGTGATAAAATGCTTGTGCTTTAGCAGCCTCTAGCATCCCTTCTTTTATACGCTTGATCTTTAACCTTTCAAACACACGCAACGGACTACAGTAAGGTCGTAAAAAAGCACTTGCACGAATATTAAGCAGTGGTTCCTTTTGTATGTCTTCAAATGTCACTATATGATGACCCGTTAAATTAATATAACTATCTAACCATTGCTTTGCTCCTTGCCATCTGCTCTGTGACGCATTGTACAAGACATGATTGATTGGACCTCTATAGCAAATATAGCCCGCTTTTAAGCATGCATGAAAATAGTCTTTGTTTATTTGATGGTGTGGAAAGGTAATCGATTTTATAGGAGTAATATAGCCATCCGTAATTATTTTCATTGCATATAAATCTGCTGCAAAATCTGCTGCTGTTTGCCCTTTCTCTAAACAATAAAAATGTGAAAAGGTATGGCTTGCTATTTCCTGATAAGGTGTACGTTTAATCTCCTCGATTAAGGATTTACCAAAATGTAAAGGGTCCACTTGCTCATTATCGCCTACTTTTGCAAGCTGCGTATATGCTGCATAGCGCATTTGTTCATATTTAACGGGGATACCTCGTAAATAATGTGCCATCTCTGCCTTTGATTCTGCAAACAATAGCCCAACTGTTGCCCATGTTGCATGGATATGATAGCGCTCAAATAATGCTAATATTCGAGGCAGGGCATTGCGTACACCGTATAAGTTTTTATTGTATTGTCCATAGCGAAAAGTATCATGGACACCCCAATTTAGCTCAAAATCTAATGAAATAATCAGACCCCCGCCATTCATACTGCTACTTCCTCCATTTTTGTATGCCTAGTAGCAATGCACGTATTTTAGATGGTGCAATATAGCCCGAATACACATTGACAACCTGTCCGCCAAAGCTTTGCTTAAAGGCTTTTACATTTGGATTATCTGTTAATGCACCCATATCATATAAAATAAAACCTTGCTCTTTTAAATGAAGCAAATTGTGCCAAAGTAAAAAGCGATTGGCATAACGTAGTGGTCGTTTTAAAGCAGGTGCGATCGTTGCTGCATCACAAGTTGCTTCATAATAGGATAACGCTTTTTGGGCATGGACAATATCAAGTCGATAACATAGTGTTTGTCCACACATACTTCGAATTTCAGATAATAATAAAGCTCCCTGCTGATTTAATAAGAGGATCGTTGCCATTTGTGACTTACCAATGCCCTCAAGCTTTTTCCGTTTGGCAAACTGATTATAAAACTGTTGAAAGGCTCGTAAATTCTCCTCTGATGGCTCTTGATACAGAATCACTTGATAGCATTCCTTTTGTGCGCGTCGTAAAATTTTTCGATTGCCCTCTGACAGCGCTAAATACAATGAAAGCTCATGCTCTTGAAGTGCAATATGAACCGCCTCACTTCGTACAAGCTTGCGACTTGGTACAAGTGAATGTGTATAACCTACAACCTTCATGGATTTTCGAATATTCGCTGGCTTTTCTAACAAATAAAAATGCTGCATTGCGATATTCCATCGCTTACTTTTAATGGACAGAATGAACATCGCCCCCACTCTCTCTATATTTTTCAATACGCTGCGACTCAAAACGAGCCAATTTACAATGTTTTATTCGAGAAATAGGTTGATAGCCTAATTGTGTTAAGCGTTTTCGTTTCCGCCATTGCCAAAAGCTTGTCGCTACCCATAGCGCTTGTTCAGGTTTGATAGTGCGAAAATAAGCTGTGATAATACCAATTTGCCTAGCATCATCATAGGTTAAATAACAGGTTTCCTTTGGTAAAGCTTTGGCAATTTGCAATGTATCCATATGCCAATGTGAGGCATGTAACGCAAACGCTGGCTTATTCGTTTCTGCAAAAGAATCTTTATAAATCATATATCCCTTCTTAAAGAGAGCCATTAGCTCTTCTTGTTCTAGCTGCATCGCTTCCTGAATTGACATTTCCTCAAATAGATGACCAATGGGTTGCTGTGGAGCAACAACCGTCGATGGGGATAATTCATATAAAGTCACTTGTTGCAAACGAATAAATTTTTCTACGAATTGTTGTCCATATTCTAGCCAATCTTTTATCTTTCCATACTTTACTAAAGTTCGTGTATGTCCAAATCTAGGCTGCTGCCAATGCTGATTACCCTTTGCAAGCCTTTTTAGACGCTCCTTTAGCGCTAACAAGCCAGCCAGTAATTTTGTCCGCTTAGTAGCACTATTAGCCAGCATATCTCTTGAAAAATCAACACCAGAGCGCCACTCTAATTTATACGGCTTATAGCCAATCCCCATATCAAATAATCGATATTTGGCAGCAAGAGCTCGCTGAATCGTGTCCTGATTAGCGATGCGATCAATATGAAATAACTGAAATAAAGGTTCAATTGCTTGTGCATAAGCTATATAACGCCCACGGCAACAAAGCCCATATGTGCAGGCAATCCATTGATTTTCAAACATAAGTGCATTGACCTTTACTTGCAATGCCTCCCCTTGTAGCATTGTTAGACGCTCAAAAAAATCCCTGCTCTTGCCTCTTGTAAAGTCACTTGCGTCAAAGCCTTTACGCTGCTGACGATCAAATAATCGAAACATTTGCCAAAGCTCATCCTGCACAGGTACATGTTTTATTAATAAGCCTAAATTCCGCAGCTTGCTTTCCTGCTGATTGGTTGTTGGCAAATGACCTTGCTGCTCTGATAAAGCAAGATACGGTGTCACTACTCGAAAAATAGTAACAGGCAATTGTTTTTCCACAAAGTATTGCTCAATGACTTTAGTCGATAGCTTACTTTCTAATAAACCATGCAATGCAAAAATAATATGCTGATGCTTGGCAAGAAGCTCGTCCAATACAAAATTTGTAGCTTGCAGTAACCATTCTTTTTTAGCGATAATTTCTGTGTAATTAGCGAACTGTTCACCTGCAAAGCTATAGATTTTTATCCCCCACTGCATAGCTACAGTAAAAGGGAAAAAGGCAATAATCATCCCTTGATGTTCAACAGCATAAAGCTCTACTTGCGCTTTACGACCTAGTATTTGCCACCAATTATAAAACCAAGCAAATTCAATAAAGGGGTTATCATTGTTCTCTTGTTCTAACATATCGTCCCAAATTTCCTTGTACCACATCAGCTCATCATCTGTTCGAATACGAATTAACTGCAAGAATATCCCCTTTCCTTTCAATATTCACAATCTATTAATATTGTACATACCGTTATATATGTATATTAAAAATTTATAGAAATATGAAAAAAGAGTTATCAACACAATAGGTTGAATAACTCTTTTGATTATCTTATAGATTGGCTCCAATAATTTGCACATGACATTCAATGACTACATTGCCCTTTAATGCCTTACTAATCATACATGTTTGCTCTGCCTTTTGCGCTAAACGAGCAATTTTCCTCTCCAAACGCTCTGATAGTCCTTGAACAACAATACATGGCTTATGAACAATTTTTTCATACGTAAAAATACCATTTGTAACATCGACAAAACCCTCTGCCTGCATGGCTAGCTTATGTACAGCAATAGCTGAATTTTCGAGCAGTGCCGCCAATGTAATTAAATAGCAGGTTGCCGCAGCGCCTAACAGCATTTCATCAGGATTTGTGCCAATATCTGGTCCATTCATTTCCCGCGGAATAGAAATTTGTGTTTGTAAATGACGTGCCTTTATCGTTCCTGCTCCATTTCTTCCTTCTGCCCATGTTAAATCCATTGTAAATTTATGCTGTGTCATAGTGTGACTCCTTTCCTGAAAAAAGCTAGGGAAAATGCCCGTTCCCACGCTTTGAAGAAACGAGTATTTTTATTATTCAGCTGTAGCAGTATGTGCCTTTTCAGCTTCCGCATGACGACCTTTTTTTGTGACAGTTTGATACTCAGCTAAGCGAGCCGTTGTGCGCCAATAATGATAAACAAGACCGTCAATCCAGAGCAAGGCCTCCACCTTTGACACGGCTGTTTCTAACTCTACTACATTTTCAACAGTATGCTCGAAATAGGCATTTCGTTTATCTCGTCGTACAGCAGCCATTTCAGAGGATGTAGCTTCCAACAAATCGGCTACCTCAGGCAAGCGTTCATCTTCACCAATAATTACAAGCACCTTTTCTAGCACCTCTAGCCATTGCTGTGTTAAGGCTGCCTGCAATTGAAAGGCATTAGGGCTTTGCTCATGTAATGCCTTTGATAAGCGATACAAATGATCCAAAGCATGTAGCAAAGCAATATGCTTAGAGCGCTCCTTTTGTGAGGAGGACTGTATGGCATCCATAAACAAACGAGTCTTTTCAATCGCATCATCAATTTGAACTAATTGACCATCAATCTCAGCTGTTCGTTTTCTTCCCCGAATCAGAGAGATAATAACTGTTGTTAATTCCTTTGTAATATCCTGCAATGTATTAAAGGATACCTCTACTGCTACACCGGGTAATTTTGTGACACTATCATCTAAATTACGTGTTAAATAATTACCTTTTTCAGGAATCATTCTTTCAATAACCTTGGCAAATAGACGAACAAATGGCATAAAGATAATCGCACCAATTACGCTAAATAATGTATGGAAAATCGCAATCCCTAATGTTGCATCAAAGCTACCATTAATGGATTTTGTGATAAATTCAGTAAATGTAAAGATAAATGTTGCTCCAACTGTGACAATAAGGGCGGTTACAACATTAAATAGCACATGTGTAACAGCAGTTCGTTTTGCAGCCGTGGATGCCCCAATTGCTGCAAATAATGCCGTAGCCGTTGTACCAATGTTTTGCCCAATCACTAAATAAGCCGCCTGCTCAAAGTCAATAGCGCCCGCGTATAAAGCAGTTAACGTTGCCGCTATTGCTGCACTCGATGCCTGCATAATAACCGTCATCACAATACCTAATACAATTAAAATTAGCTTTCCACTGATCGAATTGGCATCAAATGCATCAAACGGAATTTTATCCTGTACGGCGGCCATTCCTCCCTGCAAAACATCAATGCCTAAAAATAATAGCCCGAAACCAGTAAAAAGTCCGCCCACCGCTTTATAATCACGAGGTGCAAGCAATTGTACAAAAACACCAAGTGCAATAAAGGGCAAGGACATTGTTTGCATATTGATCTTAAAGCCTATTAATGAAATAATCCATCCTGTACTGGTACTACCAATATTCGCCCCAATAATTACACCAATTGACTGTACAAATGTTAGTAGCCCTGCACTAACAAAGCCTATTGTAATCAACGTTGTAGCAGTTGAGGATTGCACAAGCATTGTCATCAATGTACCCGATAAAACAGAGCTAATGGTTCCACCAGTAAAACGATTCAACCATTTCTTTAATGCATCACCAGCAAGCTCCTTTAAACCATTTGTTAGCATTGTCATGCCAAGCAAAAATAAACCAATGCCTCCAAGCACATTAATCAATCTATAAACACACTCCCTGCTCTATTTTATTGCTGACTCACAACGAGCAAATGCCAAAATAATTATTTCTATTGTGCCTGTTCATTTACTATTGTCCTCTATAGAAAGCTAGAGTCGCCACCTTGTACATCCACCAGCTAGTAAATACCTAATATCAGCATATCTATTTTTATATAGCCCGCTCTTACTTCTTACATGAAAGTTATCATAATTATTTTTGCTCATTGAGAGTTACCTAAATATTCTTATATAGTACCATTATTGAAATTAAGAAAATAGGATGTTTTTCTTTTATGTACAAATTCAACCAATCTTTTATAAAAATACGCTATAAGCCTTAGCTCCCTTAAACAATCTGAAAGTTATAGTGCTACAAACATATTCATAGCTAGCTCGCATATATTTGATAAAACGATGTTTAATTTATTGTAGAGTGGAGGAATTTTACAGGTGAGTGCAATGATACTTGGTGGATTTTTATTTTTCAGTATAAGTGTAGGTGGCGCTATTGCCTGGGTTTTCTCAAAGCTCTTTCAGCATACAACGCAGGGACTGTCACTATTATGTGGAGGCTTTTTAATTGGCTTGCTTATATTGGATATTATCCCCTCCTCTATTTATATTTATCAATCATTAGCAATCATACTCGGCATTTTTATTGGTTATTGTATCTTTCAACTACTTGATAGCTTATTACATACATCTTCTACGAAACAGTCCTCTATTTCCTTATTAACACTTGCGATGATTATTCACACAATCCCTATTAGCCTGACTGTTGGCAATTTACTTGGCAATGCAGCATTAACGATTTCCCTTACAGCCTCTATTATCCTACATCATATTCCCGAAGGCTTTGCTTTATCAACAGCACTCATTGCTCAAGGCGAAAGACTATGGAAGCTCTTTATTTATTTCTTTATTTTCTCGATTTTCTTTAGTCTATTTATTTGGTTTGGTCAATATTGGGCATTAACAAATAAAGCGCAAGGTATTTTAATGGGCATTTCTATCGGACTAATTGCCACTGCTAGCATTTCCGAATTTATTTTACATCATCTTCGAGCGGTTAGCGCAAAATCCTTTATCATCTATCTGTTTCTAGGCTATCTATTAAGCTATAGCTTTCATATATTAGTAGAATAAAAATCCATATAGCTGTGCCGCTCCACATTATTTTTCCTTGTGATTTATAAAGAAGAGCTACTCTTCACATAGTAAACATAGCCCCTTATTTTATGCCTTAGCATCCTTATAAGGGTCATGGTTTGATTTTTAATTACTAAAAGGCGTAGTATGTAGTTGTAAACACCAAAATTATTATATCAATGTAGCATTTTAAAGGAGGAAGCTCGATGAATTATCAACATATTACAGTTGCAGGCAGTGGTGTACTAGGAAGTCAAATTGCTTATCAAACGGCTTTTAAAGGCTTTCAAGTAACTGTCTATGATATTAATGACGAAGCATTACAACATGCCCAAGACCGCATTTCAAAATTAAAGCCACTTTATCAGCAAGACTTAGGGGCAACACAAGAGGAAGTAGATGCTGCCTATGCACGGTTAACATTTAACAACGACTTAGCAGAAGCGGTTGCCAATGCAGACCTTGTAATTGAAGCTATTCCTGAGGTTGTGGCAATTAAAACAGACTTCTACACAAAGCTGGGTAAAGTAGCTCCTGCAAAAACTATTTTTGCAACGAACTCCTCTACTTTATTGCCTAGCCAATTTGCAGAGGCAACTGGCCGTCCGGCACAATTTTTAGCTTTGCATTTTGCCAATACAATTTGGAAAAACAACACGGCTGAAATTATGAAGCATGCGGATACAGATATGAAGGTATTTGATGAGGTTGTGGAATTTGCCCGTGCAATCGGTATGGTACCACTTCCATTATATAAAGAACAGCCTGGCTATATTCTAAACTCTTTATTAGTGCCATTGTTAGACGCGGCTGAATTACTGTTAATTAAAGAAGTAGCTGATCCAGAAACAATCGATAAAACATGGATGATTGGGACAGGCGCTCCACTTGGACCATTTGCCATCCTAGATGTTGTTGGCATTAACACCGCCCATAATATTGTAGAAGCTAAAGCAGCAGCAACTGATGATGAAAACATGCACAAGCTTGCCCATCTGTTAAAAACTGAGTATATTGACAAGGGCAAACTTGGCCGTGCAACAGGTGAAGGCTTCTACACATATCCAAACCCAAGCTTTGAAAAGCCGGATTTCCTAAAAGGCTAAATGATTTAACGCCAAATAGCCTCTCAAGGGCTATATTGGCGTTTATTTTTTAAAGAAATAATACCATATAATCCTCATCAAAATATTGCTGCGTTATTTTTAGTGCCTTCCGCTCTGTTCCAAATAACTCAAAGCCTAATGAAGCATATAGCCTTTTGGCAGATAGATTAGAGGATACAACTGTTAAATTAATTTGCTCAATGCCATCTAATAATTGTGCTTTATTGATGACAGCTAGCATTAAAGCTTTTCCTACACCAAGCCCTCGCTTTTGCGGAGAAACATAAACGGCAAAAACACTTGCCTTATGCTGTAGCTTTACCTTGCTTTCCCGTAGCAATGTCGCAACCCCAATCAATTCACCTTGAGCAAATGCACCTAGTGTATAGGAATACCGTGCCTCAAGTCTTTTTTCAAAAAGCTCAGGCGGCATATCCTTCTCTTCCTCAAAGCTAGAGCCAAATGCCTCTGGATTTGATTGTAGCCCCTCTAATCGTAATTTCCTATATACTACAGCATCTGCTACTGTTAAAAGCCTAATTTCCATATTTTCCACCTTCATATCACTAGCGTATGAACATACTGTTTATGAGCGTTCATTTCCTAGCCATAATTTATTGAGAACAGCTCGTTTGATCCATCTCAAAATAAATATGATAATGCTTTGCACAATTTGGATTAAACTCTGTATGGCAGTGTAGACATGTGGCATGCTGTAAATAGTCATGGATCGTTAGTTCATTTCTACATACCCCACAAAGAATAGCTTTTTTATGAAACTCTTCCTTTTGCCATACTTGTGCAGTGTGGGATTCATGCTCGCTATGACATTTATAGCAAGGATAATATTGATCACAGCACTTGAACTTGATAAGCGTTGTATCATTTTGTTGATGATAATGTTGACAACGCCCTTCATCGTCAATCGCAACATGAAGCTTTTCCATCACTTACCTCCTCCCTTGAAGAATGCTCTAACTAAGCAGCATTCCGATTTTTCTGTTCCACTATAACACTTAAAATACCAAAAATTAAAAGTAATAGCACACCTATCAATGTAATCGTTGACCATTGCAATCTTGGATCAAAAAGCTGGAAAAAGAAGGTGAAGACAGGAATAAAGCATAGCGACATCATCACTAAAAAAACCTCACAATATTGAATTCCTTTTTGTAACAGATACATTGGTATTAATACACCTATCACAGTCATCAATAAAATCCAACCAATATTTTCGAATAAATAGGCGAACAGCACATCATATGTTGCAACAAAGGATAGCCCGATAATACCGTAAAACCTTTTCGATAAAATCATCGAGCTTGTCCATCCTAGCTGACTTAGCTGTTTAGAATAGACTGTACATAGCACAGCACCAAGACCGCATAATATACTTGCGCCAACCCCTAAAATACTCGATTGATCCCATGTTTGTACGGCAGATTTTCCTGTAAAAATAGCGCCAATCAATAATAAGCTTGCTGCAAATATACCAAATGCAATACCCCATTGTGCTTTTAACACATGCCTCTTTTGCTGAATGGCTAGCACAAGTGCAAATAACGGTCCCAGTCCCATCTCCAATGAGCTAACAATTGCTGGCTCAATATACTTCAGTGCAAAGTAAAATCCCATAAAGGCTAAAATCGAAGCACCATTAAGCTTCAATAACGGCATTCTTGCTGTCTGCCAATTAGCTGTTATCTTTTGTTTACTTGCAATAAGCTGAAAAAATACCGTGGTGATAAAAAAGCTAATGCCTGTAAACAAAAATGGATGCACTGCCTGTACACGATTTGAATAATAAACCTGACTAATAGATGTTAAAATCGCTGACAGTAATAAGCTAGCTACACCTACCATATAGACATTACGTTTATGAATAATTACCGTTTCCATTGAACCCCCGCCTTTCCCTAGCTTTTTATGTCAGCTTATTTTTATGAATTCCAACTATAATACCATAAAACTATGTGAATTTTACAAATTTTTTAGTGTATGATTAAATTATCAAGCGTAATCAAAAAGTGCTAATGTATCATCTTTATAATGGCATCAATAAAGGAGTCAAAAACTTATGAAATCCCATAGTATAGCTAAGTATTTCCTCCTATTGGAGGAGCAACGGACTCGCTACCTGCCAGCTATTCGCACACTTTCGCAGGAAGAGCTATGGCATCGCCCATATGAAAACAAATGGTCTATTGGTGAGCATTTTTATCATCTTTATTTAATTTTTAAAATGCTGAATGTCGTAACGAAGTACACTTTATTTTTCACACCTATTGCCAAAATACAAAGAAACAAACCCTTCGCGACAGAAATACATGATATTTATGCAGCATATCCATTAAAAAAAGGAAAAGGTATGCCAGCCCCTAAAATATTACTACCTCCTAAAAAGATATGCTTTGTGCTTAGCGGTTGTGATATTGAACACAAACTTGTTCATGAAACCTTGACATTGCAAAAGCTGGTGAAAGATATTGAAGAGGATATTGCTGGACATATTCGCTTTCCAGACCCTGTCGCACATTATCCAAATCTTATTCAAGCGATCCAATTGCTCGCTATTCATGAGCAGCATCATTTTAACATTATGGAAAAATCGTTATCTCCTATTAAATAACTTAAAGCCAGCTTTGTGTGCAAAGACAACAAAGCTGGCTTCTATCTGCTTTTTCATTTCACATTGCGCCCTCGTCCTTCAGGTGCAATAATTTTTTATTCCTTTCAGTCATGTAACATATGAATAATTGCCGTTTCATTCTTACTACAGCAGCATATGTAAAAATTTTTCAAAATGCACGCCTGCCTCGCTCGGTATTTGTTCCTTTACTGTGGCTTCAATAGCCGTAGCTAAAAATGCTTCTGCAAGCTTCATGGACTCCACTAAATCCTGTCCACGCATCATTCCACCCATAATAATAGATGCAAATAAATCGCCTGTGCCTGAATAGCTTTGACCATTGTAGTCACGCATACTAGAAAACGAACGACTTTCATCAATATACATATTACCTACATAATGTTTATTGATAGCTGTTGCTGGTGGATGCAAGCCAGTAATCAGCACCTTTGCACCCGTTGCCTGCTGGAGCTGCTGCCCTGCCTCCTCAAGCGCCTGCATATAATCCGTTTTATTTTGATAATGCTGTAGCTTATCATAGGACACTCCTGTAAGCAAACAGCACTCCGTTACATTTGGGGTAATCAGATCAGCACTTTTCACCAGCGCCCCCATACGATCAAGCAGCTCACCTGTAAACATTTTATAAACCTCACCATGGTCGCCCATTACTGGATCAACAAGCATCGTGGTTTCTTTTGTATGAAATCTATCTAAAAAATGAAAAATATTATCAATTTGCTCCTTGCCTGTAACAAAGCCTGTATGAATGCCATCGAAGGCTGCTCCAAGCTTACTCCATTCCTCCACAAAGTAGTCCATCTTTGATGTTAAATCCTCACAATAAAAGCTAGCATATCCCGTTTGTGCTGTTAAAATCGCTGTTGGCAAAGGTACTGCCTGAACCCCCATTACAGATAGAACAGGTATTGCAGCCGTTAATGAGCACTTGCCAAACGATGACATATCCTGAATCACCGCAACTTTTTTCATTCTCCATTCCACCTAACTCATCCTATATATACTATCCTCATCGTATCACAATTACATAATTGCGAAAATAATATTCATCTGACCCCTTACTTTTTTATAAAATTGACACTTTTACAACAGTCAGTCCTTTGCTAAAGTAAAAACCACAAACTATTCATGATCGTGAGGAAGAGAAAAATGCACAGTATCCAAAGATATTCTTATACAAAACCTCGAACAAAAACATTTGACTTAGTTATTACAGCTATTTTAGCGGCACTTGTTTTTGTTGCCACAATGTTTATTAATCTCAAGCTTCCATTTGGGCAAGGCGGGCTTATTCATTTAGGGACATCCATGCTATTTATCTCCGCTATTTTATTTGGCCCTAAAAAGGGGGCACTTGCTGGCGCTATCGGGATGGGCTTATTTGATATTGTAGGCGGCTGGCTCATTTGGGCACCCACGACTATTATTTCACGTGCATTACAAGGCTTTATCGTTGGTAAAATCGCTTGGTCTAAAGGCTATAAAGGTGATAATATCGGGCTAAATATTTTAGGAGCAGTAGTATCAATGCCTATGATGATTGCGGTTTACTATGTTGGGCAAGCTATTATGTTCAATAGCTGGATTGCACCATTGGCATCGATTCCTGGAGATATTATTCAAAATATTGTTGGCTTAATCATTGCCATTCCTGTATGTATTGTACTGAAAAAAACACCATACTTTAAAAGAAACTTTTAAGAAAGCATGCCATCTCTAGTAAGGTGGCATGTTTTTATTTGCTTATTAGTGACATGAGTTCTGTCCATTTTCATACTATATGGTGGAGGTGGTAATATGCCAAGAGTAAAATATCGTGATGCTGATATTGCCTTAATGGCACGAATGATGAGAGCCGAGGCTGAGGCTGAAGGAAATCAAGGAATGCTATACGTCGGTAATGTTATCGTCAATCGTGCTATTGCGGACTGTTTAGATTTCAATGATGTGAGAACTATTGAGCAAGTAATTTTTCAAGTACAAGGTAATAATTATTCCTTTGAAGCCGTTCAAAAGGGCAATTTATTTTACCAGCGGGCTCGATCATCTGAAAAAAAGCTAGCAAAGCAAAACTTGGATTTTTGGAGAGAGCATCCAGCAAAATATGCACTTTGGTATTTCAATCCGTATGCACCATGCCCGCCAACATGGTATGGCCAGCCATTTACAGGGCAATTTAAAAATCATTGCTTTTATGAGCCTGCCGCTGGAACGTGTGAAAGTGTTTATATGGGGTAACAGTGAAAAGAGAACATCCGATAGATGGATGCTCTCTTTTCGCTTACTTTAATAGTGCTTTTAAAGCCTGTACCTCATCGTCAGACAATGTTACACCCTTGCCCATTTTCTCACGATTTGGCGCCCATTCGCGAATATCATATTTCGGTGCATGCCCATTCCAGCTAATACGATTTAGCTCCTTTTTCCAGCCCTTTGCTGATTCTGAGAGCACGCCAATATGCTCGACAATTTCGTATTTGATCTCTGCCATAATAGCCTCCATTAGTTGTTTTCATATATGTTATCATAACAGCTTATATGACAAATAGTGAAATCAATCTTCTTGATGCATGCCTATAGCATATAACCAAAGAAGCGCACGAATAAAGTGCTGACTAAAGAAACATACATCATGTGTGCCTTCAGGATTTAATTCAAATAATAGATTTCCTTCCAAATAGTCCTCCTTTGTTAATTCTTGATAAGCTTTTTTCGTAGCCTCCACCATATTCTTTTGAATGTTATCTCTATGAATGCCTTCTAACTCTCCCACATATAAATACAATTGATGATTTTGACGATTGACAGTTGGCTTTATATAGGTATTCCCTTGACGTTTTACTTCCTCTCCTCGCATATACTGTAGAACATCCTCATACCAAAAAGAAGCGGATAACACAATATATTGATGAAATACTTCTGGATAATAATATGAAGCAAAGATCGAAGCAAGCCCACCAAAGGAGCATCCTGCAATAGCTGTATAGGAAGGTGCAGAATTTGTAGCATAGTGCGTATCTATATACGGCTTTATTTGGTTCACAATCGTATCCAAATAATTTTTCACCTGCCCACCTAAATTAGATGTATTTGGCATAAGAGACGGCGCTTCCCATGGTGTATAATCATTATTCCGATCAATTGGTACAATACCAATAATAATCAGTGGCTCAATTTGCGCTGTAATGATTAAATGATCAATATAGTTCATCGCCTGTATAGCACCATTCCCACCATCATGCATATAAATGGTACGATACTTCTTTGCTGGATCATAGCCCGATGGTAAGACGATTGAAACATCATACTGATTAATTTTTTCATATTTAATTGAAATCATTTGTCTTTCTCCATCCTTTCAAATTGATAACGATAATCAATATCATTTATAATGATAGTATACTTTATCATGAAAATGAAGGTGAAATTTTTATCTTTCAAGACCTTCATGTATGTATCATTAAAGTAGCTATATTTTTAACACTGAAAATATAGTAGTATAAACTTTATTAACATTTCGTTTTTAATCCATGATTTCTTATTCACTTTTTCAAACAGTCCCATTCATACTTAGTCATGCCATGAAAAGCTGAGACATAACTCATTTGTCCATTATAAAAGCCGTATCATTCTCAAATTAACAAAATAATAGAACAAGAAAACCCGAACTATTACAAAACGCTAGATGAGCATTTGGTAATATCATTCGGGTTTTCTATTGGCTAGCATCCTTTTATGCTAACCTTATATTATCTTATTAAATTTCATAGAGTTAAACTTCACATCTTATAAATGCTCAATTTTTGTCACATCCACTTTGACGGTTAATGCGTGTGCCCCTCCTTGGTAAACACCTTCGACAGGGCTTACATCTCGATAATCACGTCCCACACATAAAATAATATGATTATCTAGCACCTCTACATTATTTGTTGGATCAAGCCCTATCCACCCGATACCAGGTACCATAATTTCTACCCAAGCATGTGTCGCCGTATCCCCAATAAGGTCATCATCTTTACCAACATATAAATAACCACTTATATAGCGTGCTGGAATACCACAATAACGCAATACTCCTAGCATAATATGTGTATAATCCTGACACACACCAGCCTTCAACTCAAATGCCTCTGTAGCTGTTGTGTTCACTGTTGTTGCATGTGGATCGTACTTAATCGCATAGTATAAGTACGTCATCACATCGCATGCTAGTTTTAATGGATTGTCCCTTTGGCCTCCAATAGCCGTTAAAATCTCCTGAATTTGCTCTTCACGTAGTGATGTCAGCTTCGATGTATTCAAATAAGGTAAATAATGACTTTTAAATAGCTGTGATTTAAAAATATTACGCATTTCTTCTGAAAAGTTAATTTGATAAACATATGGCGCTTTTTGCACACTCACTGTAGAAGTTGCAGTAATGACAAGCTCCTTATGCGGTTCTGCAATAAAAAAGCTGCCAACATTATTTAGCCAAATATCCATATATTCCTTTATCATTGACTGTGGTGAAATATTTAAATTATACGATAAAACACGCTGACATTCGCCCGCTCTAGGCTTTAAACGTATTGTATTCAGTGATTGTTCCACTTCGCTTTCGTAGAGAAAAATATTGCTGTGTGTGATATGGTACTTCATACGTTTTCTCCTTTTGTATACGTAGCGTGTTGCATGCTTTACACAGCCAGAATAGGTGGTGTTAAATAATAGGCTTGTGCTAGAATAGGACCGAAATTTGTACAATTTTGTCGAATAGCTTTTACCCTCTGCTTCTGCTCTGCTAACGTTAACGTCGCCATATCAACATTTGTCAAAGCAATCAATTCATCTAACGCACGATACATATTTTCTACATTTTGATTTGTTAATCCCTGTTCTATATCATACACTGTATCTCGAATTTTATATAGCCCATACGCCACAGAGCGAGAACATTTTACATCACTAATTAAAAAATTCGACACACTGTCTACTGTTAACACACGAGAACGATATGCATATTCCTCAGCAGTATTCGTAAGCTGTAAGCCTAATCGTATAGCACGATCTGGCTCTAATTCACCTTCTATTTCTAATAAATGATGCAAAATTAATGCTGTTTTCTCAGAACGTTCCAGCCATTTACCAATCTTTAAAAATTTATAGCCCATATCTCTAGTCATCAATGAATCAATAACGCCTGTTGCTGTCAAAGCCGTTTTCCGAATATGTGTTAAAAAATTTGTCGTATTGAGCAATGTAGATGTTTCTGGATATGCACCCTCTTGAATGTCTAAATACAAGTCATTCCATTCCTCCCACAGCTCATTCGGCAAACAATCCCTTGTGTTACGAGCATTCATGCGCACACTCGTAATGGTAGCTATTAGCGAATTTAAATTATCGCGATCATAGATTAAATAATGCATCATATCCTCTAAAGTATTTTGTGGATAACGTATTTGATAATCTTCAATATATCCACAAATTGTAGGCACAATAAGTGATTCCTTTTCATACACCGAATCCTTATGATTTGACTCTAGTGTATACTCTAATTGTGCATATAAAATATGAGCATTTGCTTGTGTACGTTCAGCATAACGTCCAATCCAATACAATGAATCCGCTACACGACTAAGCATGTTCACCAACTCCCTTCACAATCCACGTATCTTTACCGCCTCCACCTTGAGAGGAATTCACAACAAGCGAACCTTCTTTTAAAGCCACACGCGACAACCCTCCTGGCAGCACATATATGTCCTCACCACTCATCACAAAGACACGCAAATCCACATGACATGGATAAAACTGTCCATTTTGAAATGCAGGAGCACGTGATAATTTAATCGTTGGCTGTGCAATATATTGATGTGGTGACTCTACTATTTTTTCATAGAAGATTTGCCGCTCCTCCTCCGTAGAATGTGGTCCAATTAACATATCATAGCCACCAGATGCACCCACATTTTTCACCACAAGCTCCTCTAAATGTGCTAGCACCCATTCTCTTGTAGCATCATCTTCAAGTAAATATGTCTTCACATTACCAATAATAGGTTCCTCTTCCAAATAAAAGCGAATCATTTCTGGTACATATTGATACATCGCCTTATCATCTGCAACACCATTACCAATTGCATTTAAAATCGCCACATTGCCCTTATTATAAGCATCTAGTAAATGTGGTACACCAAGCATAGAGTCTTCTCTAAAATGAACAGGATCAAGAAAATCATCATCAATCCGTCGATAAATCACATCTACTCGTTTAAGACCGAGAATCGTTTTTAAATAAACAACATTCTCCTTCACTACTAAGTCGCGTCCTTCTACAAGCGGAATATTCAAATGCTTTGCTAAAAATACATGGTCATAGTAGGCAGAATTATAAATACCTGCCGTTAATAAAACCGCATGCACCTCTTCATCCACAGGCATATTTATCGGACGATGTGAAAGCACTGCCTCCTGTAGGTGCTGCAATTGCCCCTCCAATCGCGCAATAGCATAATCATCAAAAAATTCAGGGTAAATTTTACGCATCACATAGCGGTTCTGATAGACATAACTCATACCTGAGGGATTGCGTAAATTGTCTTCAAGCACACAATACTTGCCATTTTCATCTCGAATTAAATCAATACCAGCAAGAAAGATATGGTTTTGTAGCGGGATATTTGTACCAACAACCTGCTTATAGTAGTATGGATTATTCTCAATAAGCGTTTTCGGAACAATGCCTGCCTTGACAATTTCTTGCTCATGGTAAACATCATGTAAAAAATAATTTAACGCCTTGACTCGCTACTTCATACCACTCTCAATCATTTTCCATGTATCTTCTGGAATAATTATCGGAATAAAATCAAATGGCATGGTGCGTTCTGTTCCACCTTCTGCTCCATATACAGTAAATGTAATTCCTTGTCTTAAGAAGCTGGATTGTGCTGCATGATGCTTATCATATAGCTGTTGCTCGGAAAATGCTTGCAGTTTTTGATAGAACGTTTGATAATGCTTTTTAGGTTTGCTCCCATCTAGCATTTCATCATAAAATACACCAGATTCATATAATTTCCACATAATAAAATCCCTCCAATACATATCTATATTAGTTAAAATACGACATCTTCTAACAAAATTCCTTCATTTTCTGAATTTTCGTAATTCAACGAATTGCCCTATAGGATTTATATGCTTAAATGAATACTCTATCAAAAATAAAAAGAAGCAACCTACGACACCGCATCTTAAAAATTAGTTATTTTATGCTAATTTTTAAGTGCCGTATAGGATTGCTTCTTTTCTTCTTACTTACTTTTTAATTTTTACATAACGACTATAAACATAACCTGTTTTATTTTTATACGAGATTTTATACCAGCCCTGCTCTTTACCTAAAATTGTTATTTCTGTATTTTTGGCAAGTGTACCATATACTTTTCCAGCATTCGATGGCTTTGAACGAACATTTAAGTGATACGCAGTCACAATGCCTTTCGGTAATTCTGGTTGTGTTACAACAGGCTTTGATTTATCTGGTGCTGGCTTCTCTTCCTTATCCTTAGGAGTATTTAACACCTTGACAAGCTTCTGATAAAACTCTCCTGTTGTTTTCACTTTAGCAAATTGACTTGCACCTACTTCCGCCTTTGCTGCTAATGCTTCAATTTCTTCTTTCGTTATAGCATCTTTGACATTAATCGAAGCGATATTTGTATACTTACCATCCTCTGATGTAGGAATGTCTAAAATACCTTTATTCACTAGCTCCACAACAGCGGCACGAGCAGGCGATTTTGTATCGACGCCAATAATTTTCCAGTTATTTTGGATAACAGGCTCATACACGCCATTCATTTCCTCTTGCAAATAGCGAATTGCTAAATTACGGATTGTGCCTCCTGTTTCCCCGTAAGCACTTTCTTCTTTCGAAGACCAAATCATATTAAATGTACGCCCTTCAAATGCTTGACCCTTTGATACAAGGAAATCCATACGATAGGCGTTCATGCCTAGCTTTAATTGGTCATCCATGTGAATTGGTGTGCCATCTAATTTACGAAGATTTTTAATGCGATTACCATATTGCTCTGTTAAATCGATATCATATTTAACATTACCGAAATAATCATTTGTGCTATATTTAGAGGCGCGTCGTGTTGGATTAAAGCTTACTGTTACATCCCCATCACGAGTGCTATTGAAATAATCAACAGCCCACTCCATATAATCCTTTAAATCTTGACCTGTTACTTCATAAACAGATACTTCGCCACCAGCAAATTGATAATTATAGGCAATATCCTTTTTCTTAATCGGACCTATATCTAATGCTGCTTTATCATTATCAATCTGATGTGCAACTACATCTGCATTACTATAATGAAGCATTACCTCATGGAAGAAGTCTGATAAAGGTGTTTCTTGAATGTGTACAGAGGGAATGCCTTTAATTTCATTTTCTGGCACAAGGTCTGTTCCTTTTAGCTGTGCCACCTCAATATTTGCATCTGCACGTGCAAATTCATGATATGGCTTTAATAGCTCCTCTAGCTCCTTATCAGATTCAACAAAAGTTCCATCCTCATTTTTAACTGGAATTGTAGACGCATCTTTTTCCTTTAATGTTATTTGCTCCCCTTGATGAGCAAATGTTAAATCAATACGTGAAATATGTGAGCCATATTTATTAGGCTCTGTAATAAGAACCCCATTCACGTCTTCCTTATTAATAAGCACATGATTATGACCTGCAAAAATAGCTGCTAGCTCTGGAATTTCATTTGCCATTTCCTTAACGCCTGTTCCTGGAACACCATTTTCATTTTCCAAGCCCATATGCATAAGACCAATCATTACATCTACTTGACCCTCTAATTCTTTTACTGCTTTTTTCGTTTCTTCTATTGGATTTTTAACAACCAATCCGTCTAAATGATTTGTACCCTTTTCATACTCTGTAATAAGCGGTGTTACCATCCCAATAACGCCAATTTTAACACCCTCACGTTCAATAATTGTGTATGCAGGTAAATACCGCTCTCCATTTTCTTTATATACATTACCAGCAAGTCTTGCCCCATTAAATTGACTTGAAACCTTATCCAATACATCCAAGCCGAAATTAAACTCATGATTGCCATATGTCCAAGCCTCATAGCCCATTTCATTTACGGCAGCTAGCATTGGCGATTTTGGTTGATCATTGAACAATTCAGCCGAATTATCCTGTATTAAATCACCATTCTCCAATAAAATTGTATTTGGATTATCTTGACGAATAGCTTTAATAATTGTATATAGCTGCGTTAAGCTTCCTGTTAAATTCGGTCCATCCGTCGCATAATCCCATGGCATAGAGCGCCCATGAATATCTGATGTAGCAAGAAGTGTAACATGAATATCCTGCTCCTCCTCTTGTGCATTTACAGCTGTTTGGCTAAAGAAAGCACCTGCTGCAAGAACCAAGACCACTATACTAAGTATGGATATACTTTTTTTCAATCTGTTCATTTCCTAAACGGCTCCCTCTTATTCTGAATTTTAAGATTTGCTTCACTAGTGTAGCATTTAAAATAGCGCATCTCCAGACAATATATAGCATAAAAGTAATAGAGTTGTGGATTTTTTACTAAAGTTTTCATGATTCTTCTTTTACTAGATAGCAACATAGAAGGGGGATATCGAATAAGAGCCTAACTCTCCTTCAATATCCCCCTATTGTTTTTATTAAAGACTATTATTTTCCGCTTTCTGCCGCTGCTCCCTTAAACAAATAATACCAATCAAGCCGATTGCAGAAAAGATGGTTGGTATAATGAAACCATAGAAATATCCATCCTCTAAACGTCCAGTTATATCCAACACATAACCAAAAATCATTGGTAGCAATGCAGCACTTAAAAAGCCACCTGTATTCGCAAAGCCCGAAACAAGACCAGACTCTGCTAGAGGAAAAGACTGACGAACAGCCGCAAAGGTTAAAGCACTTGCCCCATAGCCAAAGCCAACGAGAAAGAAAAGTACAACAAGCAAGAAAAATGATGGCTGCCCTTTACATAACAGAAACGTCAACCAGCTTAATAAAACAGTAATATGAACAACAATATATGGCTTTTTAATCGTTGCTAGCCAGCTGGCAATCCCACTTGTTAAAGGAGCGCCAAGCAGTGCCCCGATAAGACCAATCATAATTAACTGACTTGCATCTGACCGTGTCATCCCATACATATCCAGCCCATACGGCACTGCCCATGAACTAATAAAGCCAACATATCCCCCAACAACCCCGAAATGGCAAAAAAATAAAGCCCATGCCTGCTGATTTGAACAGATTCTTCGTAATAAAACAGCCGTTTTCTCACGTTGTGCCTCCTCTGTTACCGCTACCGGCTCCTCTGGAAAAATACGTTTTGGATGTTTCACAAGCACAGCATACAGCAGCACACCACATAAACATAATAGAATTCCTGCTGCAAAAAATGTTATTCGCCAGCCAAATAAAAGGATCATTGTAGCAAAAGGCACTGTTGCTAATAAAAAGCCTAAGCTGCCTGTCATACCTGCAAAGCCAATTAACCGAACAAACTCCTTTTTCTGAAACCATTGTGCCAAAATAAGCACCATATTCACCCATATCGTCGCATCGCCTATCCCAATCAGCAGCCTCGAAAAAAATAGCACAAATTCATGTGTACCAAGACTGTAAAAAATCGTTCCTAAGCCTGTAAGAGCAGCACCAACGATAAGAAAAAAATTCGGACCAAAGCGATCCGCTAAAATCCCCATTGGAATTTGCAAGCTCGTATACACCAAAAATTGTACACTCGTCAATAACCCAATTGTCGATGCCGCCACACCGAAATCCTTCATCAATTGATCTGTAATTAATCCCGGAGCAGTTCGTTGACTCGCCATCATCAAATACGTAAACAACACAGAAACAAACACAAGCCACCTGTACTTATGATGCTGTTTGCCCAATCATCACTACTCCTATTAGCTTTTACTTTATGTATATGAACTTTAAACCTATTACTTTACTCAAGCATTCAAAACACACTAAGCCATACTTATTCTATGGCTCAGTGCGTTAATGATTTATTATACTGTTGGCTGAGGCTGTTCTACACTTACATGCACTGCTGGCTGACGGTCCTTCCAAGGCATTGCTTCCTCTAGCTGTCTTCCTAGCTGCAATAGCGTTAATTCATCTGCAAATTTAGCTGTCATTTGTAGACCAATTGGTAACCCTGATTTACTTTCTGCTAAAGGTAGCGATAATGAGGGCTGACCTGTAGCATTAAATAAATTCGTAAACGGCGCATACGTAAAAATTTGCTCTGTCCATTCAACAGCTGAAATACTAGGGTTATTCGCATTTAATTCACCAATTTTAGCAGGAAGTGTGCCGATTGTTGGGCTTACTAAAATATCATAGTCCTCAAAGAAGCCCGCTACCTGACGTGAAACGACGGCATTTGTATGAATAGCCTCTAATAAATCAGCCGCTTTTAAGGTACTGCCATATTCATAGCATTTCCAAATCGCCGCTTCAATATTTTCTGGTGAAGCTGCTTTACCAGTTCCCGCTGCTGCCCCCTGAATCATTTGATAAATATTCGCTGTCCAAATATCGACTGTTGCCTTTGTAAAGGATGCTTGCTCATATTTCGGACGCGCTTCCACTACCTCATGTCCTAGGTCCTTTAAAGTCTGAACAGTTTTATGCACAGCTTCAATACATTCTGGATCAACAAATGCGCCAGAATTTGCTTCAGTTGTCCATGCTATTTTTAAAGGGCGCACCTTTTCTTGAATTAACTGTCCATACGGCGCATGTGTTACCTCTAATTTAGAATAGCTCCCTAAGTCAGGGCCTGCTACTTGATCTAATAAAACCGCTGTATCACGAATGGTACGAGTCACAGCGAATTCAATGGCAATACCATTTAAAGGCTCACTATTAAATGGACCAGCTGGAATTCTCCCTCGCGTAGGCTTTAAGCCAACTAACCCACTGCAGGATGCAGGAATACGAATAGAGCCACCACCATCATTTGCATGAGCAATTGGTACAATACCACTTGCAACAGCTGCTGCCGAGCCACCACTCGAACCACCTGGACTATGCTGTAAATTCCACGGATTACGCGTAGCACCATAAATAACTGCTTCAGTAGCGGCATTATAGCCAAACTCAGGTGTTGTCGTAGTACCTGCTAAAATCAAACCTGCTTTTCTAAAACGAGCCATTAGCTCACTATCAACAGATAGCACTGTATTTTCAGCTAGACGACTCCCCATACTATGCGGAACCCCCTCTGCATGTAACACAAGCTCTTTAATTAAAAATGGAACACCCGCAAATGGAGCATGCTCATCAACCTGCTCAATTGCTTTATCAGCCTGCTCCTCTAGCACACTGACCACTGCATTAATAGATGGATTTACTTTTTTTATGCCTTCTAATGCTAATGCTTTTAACTCTTGCGGTGTTACTTCCTTTGATTTCACTAGCTCTGCTAATCCAATCCCATCATAGGACGCATATTCTTGTAAATTCATATCATCACCTCATATAAGTTTATAACTCCAATGTACTGAATATTCTAAAATTTTTATATTACCCGAAAGGATAATTCTCCTTTAAGCAGAATATAAGTGCTTAATAGAGAAATGAGGTGCTTGTATGTTTTGTGGAAATGACATAGATAAAATGTTTAAAGCTAGCTACCATCTTTCAAACATAAATGTAAAGCAAAGTAATGAAGGCTTTAAAAGTGAGCTTTTGCAGACATTAAGTGAACATCTCGACTATCACCATATGCTATTTTGGGAAATGTCAAACAACGAATTAAACGCACCTGTACATTTTAATATAGAGCTTAATATACTAAATGATTATTTACACACATATAAACATTTTGACCCATTACATCCTCAAAATATAAATACACAGCCTTCCATTCAGCTAATGAATAAAAATGATGCAATGTGCTTACAAAAGCAAACGCACTATAAGGAAGTGTTTTTAAGAGAAAATTGTTATAAGGATGAAATGGCAATGTACTTGAAGGTAGACAATAAGCTCGTAGCAGTTATCGGCTTTTTAAGAAAAATTGGCGAGCAGTCATTTAATGCCAAGGATGTTATGAGGCTAGTATATTTGAAAAAAAGTATCGAAAATATGTACGCCTTACATCAATATTCACAGCCTTCTATACTGTTGGAAATGACAGCACGAGAAAGAGAGGTTTTACATTTTGTTTGCAAGGGTCTGAAAAATGCTGAAATCGCCCAGCAGCTATTCGTCAGTGAAAACACAATCAAAAAACACCTACAAAACTTGTATAGAAAGTTCCAAGTAACCAATCGTACCCAGCTACTGGCGAGGTGTTGGAAGTATATGTGATCTGCTAGGTATTCAAATTCACTGAGTGGGTTTCCTCAAATAAAATAGCTATATTCGTTTTAAAGGTGTCTAGTCAGGTAGACACTGTTCATTCTGAATTACTTCTTTAATCAACTTTGCCGATAGCGGCTGGCTAGTATTTATTGTTTCTATAGCCTTCAATGCAGTTCGTTTATCAATTTAAAAGTTTTTTGACGTTAAATTTTTCCCTGCACGTTTATATGCTTCCGACTACAAACAAAGTTTTTCCGTCTAACTCTCCTTACTATTTTTTCGTTGAATAAAGAAATTCTGGCTTACCTAATTTGTACATTGTAAATTCCTAATAGTTTTTAAATAAACAAATTAAACCCTGAACTATTGTGAAACGCTAAATTAAAGTTTCTCAGGATAGTTCAGGGTTTTCTTTAACAGGAGTCTTTTTTGCTCTCTTTTTCAGCTGTATGGAAACGGCGAGTGTTCAGTCTATAAAACAGAAAAACCTTATTATATCAACGTTTGAAGGGCATTTTCGAGGGTCAAAAATGGCTCTTACAAAGGAATTAATAAGGTTTGATAAAAATGCTTACGGAGACTTAAGAATTTTTGATTAAGTTATGGATATATATTAAACAGTTCTTTATAGGGATCTTCTGTTGCGTATAAATCCTGATTCATACTTGTACACTTACAAGACGTTGTTTCTTTTTTTAACTGTTTACGATACTCATAATAAAGTTTTTCTAAAGATGGAAAATCAAATTTTTTCAAGCTGTTTTTAGGTAACCTTTTTCCCGTGGCCTGAAAATAATAATAATTAATTGATTTATATACCCAATTATCTAGCGTATTTAATTGATTATAGTCTGTAATAATTAAAAAAAATCGCATCCAATTTCTAGATTTTTCAAATTCACCACAATTTTTGCATTTATTTTTTTTGTAATCATTTCCAAAATATTTATAACTCATTCTTAACTTTAAAAGTTCCAAGGACCTCTTTTTACTAAAATCTGTCGTATTTAAAATATTTTCAATTCTTTTTTTGAACTTCAAAACATTCGATTGTTTGATACTAATATGCCTATTGGAAATTGTAAATCCAACAAAGTTTATTCCTCTCTTACAATTCACCTTACTAATCTTAGTTTTTTCAGGGTCTGGATGTAATGTTAATTTAATACTATTTAAATATTTTTCACACTCGTCTTTTACTTTAATAATATCTTTTTCGGATTTAGCTAAAATTACAAAATCGTCTGCATACCTAGTATATCTGATATTATGTTTGGATTTTAATGTCGACATTACCCAGCAGTCAAATTGATGTAAATAAATATTTGCTAGCATTCCCGAAATAATTCCACCTTGAGGAATCCCTTCATTTCTTTTTACCCTTATAACCTTATTTTTATTCTTCCTTTTATAACCCTTATCTACATGAATAAAACGATATAAAAGTTTTTGGATTTTTGGCATATCATTAAAGAAAATCTTAATCTGATCGTAAAGTTTATCATGAGGTATATTATCAAAAAAACCTTTTAAATCAGCATCCAAAGCGTATATATATCCTTCATTTAAATCATTATAAACTTTTTGAGCTGCCTTTTGGGCATTCACATTCTTACGATATGCAAAACTCACATAAGGTAATTTAGTAAATTCTCTTTCAGTAATCGGGCTTAAAAAATCATATAACATCTTTTGAGTCAGTACATCTCTTATTGTAGCAATTGATAAAACTCTTGTTTTCCCAAGCTTCTTTGCTTCTTCTATATTTAATTGAGGGTCTTTAGAAATTTCTATCTCTCTTAAAGGATAAAAAAAGTAATTTCCTCTTCTAATTCTTTTATAAATCATATCTATCTGATGAGGAAGTTTTTTTTGAAATAGGATGTAATCGATATTATCTAGACCTTCTGGGACTTTCACTTTTTTTTCCTCAGTCAAATTATCAGTCTTTTGAGCAACATATTCTTCAAATACATTTTTAATATTTTCTTTTACCACTATTTTTTCAAAAAAAATTTTTTCTTCCATAAAATATGGTATTCCTCCATTTTCTGCGGCGGTGGGCAAGGAGGAATGGGATTCAACCGCCTCCCTATCTTAATAAGATAGGTTAAAGTTCTAACAGCCTCATATGTAATATAAGACTGCTGGATAAACTGATAAGTCAATTAATAGTTGCATTAAGAGATTCATTAGCATTATCCTCCATTCAATTTCAGCGTCTATAATTATATTATAAATCGTCGAAACGAATGCCCTATACCGATTATCGGGACGCGTGTGTAATACACACGCTATAGGCTAAAACCTACGTGTTAAATTTTAACATAAAAAATATTTTCGGGATAGTCTAATATTCACGGTGCATATACACTATGTTATAAATCCTTTTCAATTAAAAGTCTTCGGAAGTTCGAAAAGCAAATTTTATCAAATCCATCTACTTCCTTATCAACAGCAGAATAAAAATTTGGAATATCTTTAGGGTAAATAGGTTTTCGATCAATTCGAGCAAATGGTCCATCCGTTTCAAAAAGTATTTGTTTAACTGGAATATGGGCAATTATATTTAATCCGTTTTTAGTCATTAACATTTTCGGATTTATAGAAAAATAATATCCTTTTTCAACCGCTTGTTTCAAAACACTAATTTTGCCTGTGTACCAATGAAAAATTGCATGTTTAACTTCATTTTCAAGCAAAATATCAAGTACTTCCCTCTCAGCGCCTTTACTATGGATAGTATATATACGCCCTTTATTAAACCTTTGACTAGAAACATATCGAAAAGCCTCTATTTGAATGCTTTTTTCTCTATCGCTTATTCCAGAAAAAAAATCTAACCCTACCTCCCCAATGTATCTAGTGGTAGCTATATATTTTTCGAAAAGGTCTTTATTTAAAAGATATTCATTTGAAACTTGTGGATGATATCCTAGGCATAGTCGAATGTATTTAAAGTTTGAAAACCTACCGAAGTACTTTTCGTATAACTCAGGTAAATTAGTTACAAATAATGTGTAGATTTTGCTTGTTTCATATTCTAAGGCCAACTCATACGGATTAGGATAGAAATCAATATGCACGTGCGTATCGATGTAAGTCATACTTTTCCATATACCTTTCAAATTCTTTAGCAAACTTATTCAGCATTTCATTCGTTTTAACTAAATAATCAGCCTCATCATAGTACTTTGACTTAATGTTTAATTCACTAAAAATTTCGTTGTTTCTTATGAGCTGCACATATTTTTGAAAGTATTGCACATTAGAAATAAATTCATAATAATATACATCTGGTTCAAAATTCTGTTCTTCATAATCAAAGTAATATAAACAATCATACTGTTCATTGTCATATGCAGCCATTGAAATTTTTCTTAATAAGCATGGAATACATACTCCACATTGCCCAACATGTACTTTTAATACGTCCGATCTTCCAGCTCCACATGTGAATGAATCTTTGATTACACCTTTAAAATCTAAATTCATTTCATTTATTGATTCACCTTTTGTTTTGAATAATAATGGATGTTTAACTTGTACATTTATGTTTAAATCCTCCAATAAATTATTGTATTCAAACAAAGTTTTGGGATGTGTTGTCTTCGTTGTAAATCTATCATAAAGGTTTGGATTTAATGTTAAAACACCATTTTCATACAGGTTAACCTGATTAGATTGATTATAATATGCCTTAGCTACTGCTAAAGAAAAATAGAGCAGTGAACGGGTTGCTTGTGTATAGTGTTGTTTCTTATCAACTGGTTTCTCTATCAAAATTATATCAGGGGTAGGATTTAGTTTTTTCTTATAAAAATCAGCAAGGAACCTCTGTTTAGTTGCTTCTTCTCGTTTATTGAGAAATCCAATATAATCGCTAGAAATGTCATTTTTGAAATTATAATACGCTCCTGTTAAAGAATCTAATCCTCCTGAAAATAAGCTTACAATTCTTTGATTTGGACCATATAACGATAATTTCATTTGTCTTTCTTTTCTTGCTATTAAATCCTTATTAAATGGCTTAAAAGAAATTTGATAGTCTTCACCAGAAACCCATTTTAGTAAAAGTCTAAGTCTATTAGTTAAACCTTGCCAAACTTCAACATGGAAAACTGGAATCTCAATAGAAAGATGGGTTTTCCTGGCAGTTACAGATACATCAACGCAATATACTGAACCCATTACTGTAATTAAATCGACAATAGTTTTATCTTTGTCCTTAAAATAATCAACCTCAAATTCCTGCATCAATTGAAGATGTAAGTTCTCGTTTACTAATCCGTTCATTAGAACTCACCAAACGTTACATTTTTAGCAGCTTCAACAACAGATTTTAGTACTTCACTAAACTCTAAGTCTTTTGCTATATATTGATCTATTTTACGCTGTGTTTCATTATCTATAATTTGATTTGAGACATTATTAACCATTAATTCAATATCATCATAATTTAATTCATCATAAACTTCTTTTAATGTATCATGTAATTCCCCTATGAGTATTTGCTTTACTACATTAAATAATAATTTTTCGATAAAACTCGTTAGAACTAAGTCTTCATTCTTCAAAAAATTTGTCATTGTAATTTTAAAGCTTCTTTCTAAAAGGGCTTTATCTGCGAATAAATTATCCTCATTATCTATTAAATCCAAGATATGATTTACAAATTGCTCGGTTGTAATGGGATCGTTTTTTATTTCTTGCTGAGTAATGCCATTAAAGCCTTCCTTACTTAAAACTTCAAATTGATTAGAAATGATACTGATACATTTGTTTAAAGTTGCTTCATCTAAAAATTCTGTATTTATTCTTTTCAAAGTAATTATTTTCTTTGTAACATCTGGTGTTTTGTCATTGATTTTTTCAACAGGTACATCTTGCAGCATTTTCTTGATTTCTTTATTAAGCTTTCTTTTTGAAGTTCCCATAAACACTCACCTTTTCTTATATGCTAAAAAACGATAATTATTTGAAAACAATTAGAACTTAATAATTTATTTCATCTCAACCTCTACACCCCATGTATCAGCATCAAAACCTGCATCAATAAATAACTTCTTACATGTCGTGTAAATACTTTTTGCACTAAAATTAACTTCTATAAAATGCCCATTCGACAATTGCTTAGCACTACGCATCTCGTTATTCTTCTTTTCTACTGAGATTAGTAATGATCTCGTCTGCAACAATTCTTGGTAGTATTCAGGATTATTTTTGTAAATGAACAGAATAGTATGTTCTAAAACTTCTCTCCAAACTTTTACCTTAGTCGTTTCATCACCTATGAATAATAAGCGTGGCGAGCTACCTGTTACATCATTGTCTTTAACACTAGCAAGTCCAAAATACGGCCATGCTAAAATGATTTTTTTATATAATTTTTCTGTTCTGTCAGTGATTGCTTGTTCATCCCAAGTATTATATTTAACGAGATCCTTATTCAATTCAAAATTGCTCTTACTATAATATTTTTTCTTAGTAGAGAATGATTCGTTCGATAGCTCTGAATTATAGCCACTTAATGTTAAGTTCCCAATAACATGCAAATATTTTTCGTGAACTTCTTCAAAATTGCTACCTAATTCAGCTTCCCAAGATTCAGTTAAAGTTTGTGGCATGATATGTTCAATGGTAGCCTTCGTTAAATCAACTTTCTCTTTATGACCAAAGCTTTCTTCAAGTACACTTAAAATAAACTTACATTTCTCTCTCTTATCACCAGCGCCATATAAAGGTGAATTGATTAATTCATGAAGAACTTCAGTATCCTTAGGGTAGCCTCTCACCTGTAAAAATGCTTTTAATTCTTGAATAGAGTCAGCTTCACTAAATGGTTTTAACTGGTTATATAGCGAACCAAACATTTTATTTAATGGTTTCGATTCGATATTGCAAACGTATCTTCTAACAATGAAATTATCGATTATCGACAAAATTTCAATGAATTGTTCCAGACTGTATTTCTTCACATCAAAATCACGATAAACATAAAGTAAAAATGGAAAAGCGGTACGTGCTTCAAACTGTTGAATACGCTTTAAGTAGTATTGAATTTTTTCATTAGACTCTTTTTCTGGATGTAGTAATTTATCATAGTAAGTTGCAAATATAGCCAGCTCCTTCAAATAATCAATGACATTCGCTTTATCTGCTTGCTGCTTTAATTTCACATAAACATCTTTCTTTTTGACATTTAAGTTTACACCCATTAAAAAATGTCTGATGAACTCAGTTAAAGAATCGCCTAAATTCGTTTGCATTGGCAGCCAATAGCCTTTATACATTTCTTCTTGCTCTGATGGTTCGATACGCATAAATAAGTAGTTTCGAATTAAGTCTGCTTCTGTTAATGGTTGTCCTTTTGCATTTAAGCTTTCAAATACTAAATACGGATTATCATCTGGAGACAGTACAATACTAACTAACGAAAGATTATGTAAAACCCCATTTTTCAACTGCTCCACATCCGTTGTTAAATCATGCAACTTATTTTTAAAGTAGTCATAGCATTTTACAAGCCCACTACTTTGATCTGATTCTAAAACTTCTTTTTTTATAATTCTTTTAAAGATATCTTTATCAACTTGCGTTGGTAACAATTTAAAATACTCTTCACCTTTTTTAAAACGATTTACAAGCATCGTTTCGTTAATTTCAGCAGCTAATTCAGGTAATCCATCTTCCTCTGCTTTGTCACGTATAACGCTTAATAGAACAAGTAATGTCGTTAATCGTTGTTGTCCATCAATTACTAAAAATTGTTGCACGCCAGTAGGATTTGCATTTACCGGTATAGATACGATTGATCCGATAAAGTGATTTTCATATTGTTGTGCCTCATCAACTAACTCCATTAAATCTTCCCATAATGTTAGCCATTGTTTTTGATCCCAACTATATGTACGTTGAAACATTGGTATGATATATTGCTTCGAGCCTTCAATTATTTCTTGTAAATTTGTTTCATTTGCTTTCACTTAGATCACTCCAAATTTATAGGGTCGATGTATATAGTTTTGCTTACTTTCAACCTTTTTTGATAAGTTCACTTTACCACATTTTTACTTTATTTATAATAAAAGCAGAAGTAAGCAATTGCGCTCTCTTCTACTCTTTAATTACAAGCTTTAATTTAAATTTCATAATAAATAGACTAGCATCAAGTGAACACAGTCCCTACTTTTATTAATATTGAAATGGCACAACATTATACTTTTCACATAAATTTTTCACCATCTCTATATAAATCTTTTTTGCATTAACTAAATCATTTTTTTGTAAGTAGTCATATCCAACTTTTATATATTGATTATATAAGTGTAAATATAACGCTTTCGGATTTGGTTCGGCATCAATTTTTTCCACAATTACAGGTGCAATGCGATAATACTCTACTATTAAGTCTCTTCCATCATCATCGAAACGTAAATGCTCATCACGATATTTTTTATAGTTTAATATTTCATCACAATTATCTTCTTTCCCTAAAGCAATACAAGTTGCTGTTGTTAAGAAACACCAAGATTTACTTGATGAGTAGCTTGAACTTGAAGAAGAAGAACTATACGATCTACTACTGCTATAACTTTGCTTCACTTCGTTTGATTGAATCCAACCGGTTACTTTATGTAGCTCTATTTCTGCATAAGAATGTGACTGCCTTACAGCTTTTTCAAAATAATTTTTGGATTTTTGTAAGTCCTGCGACAATACATTACCGTATTGATAAATTTTCCCGCACATAAAGTTACATTCTGCGTTATCTACTGTTGATAAATAATTAATCGCTTTGCGATGATCTCCGTCCCAATAATATAACTTCCCTAAACGTTCTGTTACTTCTTTTGAGCGCTCTTTTTCATGAACGTAGTGATTTAATTTTAGTGCATTCGAAAATACAACCTCTAAGCGATCATCTGGTAAATTGTTTCGACCTTTTCTAAAACGATTAAATTCTATTTCTGCTAGTTTTTGCAATGCTTGAAAATGTTCAAATGTCGCGGCAATCTTTAAAAACGTTAACGCTTTGCTATATTTGCTATTTAAATAATATTTTCCTACTAGATAGCAAGCTTCAGGAACTAATAAACGTGCAATGCTTTCTACCTCTATAATATTCTTTTTATTTATAAACGATAATAAAAGCTCGGCTGCTTCAGAATTACCGAGATTCATTGCTTTTTTAAAATAAAATTGTGCATCGACATTATTTGAAACTGAAATTGCAGCTTTACCTAAATACAGATTAACCTCTGCATCGTAGTTATTGTGATAAAACTTTTTAAGCTTGTTATAAAGAGATTTACTTTTAATAACTGAAAAATATTTAATACTAATATATGCTGTCACATCGTTTAATGGTAATTCATTTAAAATATTTATACATTTAACAATTTCTTCTTTTTTACCTTTTGAATAGGCCTGAATGATTGATGTATAAATAGAGTCAGAATTTCTCAAACGCTCAATTGCTACTTTATATCCCGTATTATCTTTTATTTCAAGTGCGACAAGTGCCTGTTTTGCGATGTAAAGCTGAGCTTTGTTAGAGAAAATGGCATCAGAAAGTATAGGACTTACAAATAATTTTTCAATCTCCATTAAATGTTTGTTGCATTGTAATAAATGTTTAACTAAATTTTTGTGGGATATTTGTTTAGCCTGTAACTGTTTCTTTAAATTATTGCGAATTGATATAATATTTGCCTCAAGCTCTTCATCGCTAACCGTTACTAAATCTTTAGAAAGCCCATTTACTAAATATTGCTCATAAGCTAACTCTTTTGTCACATTAATTAAGTAATCTTGATATGTTTCAGTAAAAATATCATAGATCGCCGGCATCATACATGGCTTATTAAGCTGCTGAAGTAATACTGGCACTTCTTCAAGTATTAAAGAAGACAACTCTGTTTCTACGTTTTCTCCAATAATAAAACGTTGTTTAGCATAGTTCGGTGCTTTATATTGATTCAATTGCTTATGAAGCGGTTCAATCATAATCGATGCTTCTGCCATATTATGTAGCATTTTATATATTTCATTTTGTCTTGAAACAAATTGTGGTAAGTAAATAAATGCAATATGCTCAAACGGACATTTTACTTCAATATAAAACACTTGAATAAATTGATCTACATCGAGCTTTTCTTTATATAATTGCTGATTCACATGTCGAAATTCATCGGGCGATAACTTTGATAAGTTTTCTAATGTATTTTGTGCAACAATCGTTGTTTTTTCTGATGCAGATAAAATCATCGGAATGTTTGCGTTTTGTCTAATAAATTTTGCATATTCCTGCATTTGATTTTGCTCAAACCATTGTGGAACGGCATGCTTTTTACCCTCTATAACAACTAGCGTTTTATTTTGCAAACGGGGTGTGCGAACGATAAATTCAATTTCTCGTATAGCCGATTTTAAATTGATTAAAAAATTAGTTTTATTTTCATAGCTGCTTTTATCAATGACTGGATAAACTTCTGTTGTTACATATTGTAAAAACGATTGAAATTGCTGATTTGCTTTGACATTGTTAAACTGTGAGGTTGTTTCCTCTGTTAATAACTTTCCTAATACTTGAAAGGTTTTTTCGATTTTTGTCATTGGAAACCTCCAGAAACAAGAGCATTGAATTGATTCAAAATTTGTTCCTTTGTTTTTGCTAAATTTTTTCTACAATTACTAATTTCTTTTATTTCTTGTTGTAGCATTGCATAAACCTTTGTTAACGTTTGAATTTCTGAAATATCGTCAGATTTAAAAATAAAGTTGCCAACATCATTACGTCTTTTTTGCTCCGCATTGAAATACTCATCAATTTGATGCTCTAGCTGATTAATGATTTTTTGAATTTCCTCTTCTAATGGTACAAATGTATTCGATTTACGGTTAATTTCCTTAAAGTACGTTTTTAAATAGTTGCGATTTAAGTACTCTTTTTCATCTTGAGCAGAATAAGCAACTACCTCATACAAAGGAATGTTTGATTTTTTCAAATATTCCTTTGTTGTATTAATAATATTTTCCACATCCGATTCTGTTTTTTTGTCGCATTTGTTAAATACAATTAGAACCGGATTTTTCATATTTAATAATTCAATAAAATCAATATCCGCTTGCTTAATAACGCCATTTTCCACATCAATTAACCAAATTAAGTAGTCGACAGATTTTAATTGCATTAATGCCTTTTCATTATCTGTAATCGCTTGCTTTTTCGTTGTATCAACTTTTGAGTACCCTGGTGTATCTAAAATCGCAATCGATTCGTAGGGAAATACCGGTGTTGAAATAACTAAGTTATTGATGAAGTGCGAAAATCCTAAATTGTACGTACTGTAAAACGCGTGACTTAGCGCTTTTACGGCATCTAAATCTAACTGTACAGATTGGTTGTTTTTTGTTAAAGCTTCGATAAACAAGTTGTCGCCTTTTACGATATACGTAGCAATCGATGTTGTTGGCACTTGGTCTTCTGGTAAAATTGCCTCACCAATAACCGAATTAATAAACTTTGATTTTCCTGCGCTAAATTGACCGCCAATACCAATCGTTTTCTTTTTTTTCAGTAAAGCTACTTTATTTTGCTCAAATAATTTATCACTTAATTTTACAAGCTCTTGATACAAATGAACTTCATTTTTCAGTTGAATTTTATTGATAGATTGCAATAGCTTGTTATCAATGAGAGTGTCCAGACGACGTATATTTCGTAATTTACTTTTCGTTTCATCAGTTACGCCTAATAAGTTTGAAATAAGGTTTAACCCTTTAGCTGAGTCCGCTAAATAAAGGTTTTCCGCCTCGTACTCTTTCTCTAAACTAAAATCAAATAAATCATCATCTGCAGCAAATAAATCGGAATCATCAAGTGAAAATAAATCCATTTTCTTCGTCATATGAATTCTCCTACTGCGCTAATTGTTTTTTAAACACATTTAATTTCAATGCAATTTCTTCCATTCGTTTCAAGTTTGCTTCTTTATCTTTTAATAGCATTTCGATTTTTTTTGCATTTACCGTAATTTGCGCTTCGATATCGTCGATGAAATTCGCTGCATACTTTTCTAATAGCAACTCAATTTCTTTAATTTTGCTGTCAATTTCAGATTTGATATCGTTTGCTACTTGTTGCAAAATACGTTCCTGCTCTAGCTGTAAGTTCGAAATTTCTTCATTATGAACAGATGGCGATGAAAAAGTGGAAGTGATTTTTGCATCATATTTACTTTGGTCAACTTCGATATCTTGGATAACAATTTGATTTAACACAATTTCTAAAGCACGCTTAATTTCAGATTCATTAAATTCATTACTTATTAATTCAAAGGCGCCTACTACTTCGTTTGCGACATCCTTTTTCATATTTTGTAAATCAAATAAGCGTTTAAATTCGTTATTAATCATTTCACGAGATCTTGTAATATATTTCCGAATACTTGCGACTACCTCTGTTACTTCAGCTGTATAGTTTGTCGTTGTAATCGTATAAGATTCACGTTTTAAGCCAAGAAATCCTGTTCGTCTTGTACCTGTATCTGATGAAGTAGAAACCGCCACTTTCACACCTGTATGATTATTGATTTCCTTTTCTACATCAATTTTAATATCAACTAGTATACGGCTAGCTTTTAAATAATTTGCTGTAAAAATATCATTCACATTTTTTCGAATAGATTGGAGCTTCGAAGAAATTTTTTCGACTTTATTTTTCAAGCCCGAAACATCGGAATGCTTCATTTCTTGAATATTATCAATCGTTTGTTCTTCCATTTGACGAATTAAACGTAAAAATTCAATATGCTGATCTTGAATAATCGTGGATGAACGTTCAGTAATAATATTGTCTTTTTCTGTTTTTACTTTCGATAAAATTTTCCCTTCTATTGTGTGTACATTTGCAAGCTTCATCAGCTCTTTAGGACTTCGGCTAAAACCCTCAAAACGCTTTTCAAACTGCTTTAAAATATGCTCTTCTGCTTTTGTTAATGGCTCATTATGATAAAGCTTCATTGCACTGCTATACATAAGTCCTGAGGTTGGGTGTGGCGGGAGATTTGCTTGAATTACCTTTACTACAGCTGGAGTATTTTGCTGTGTAATGCTCTCACCAATTGTTGTAGTTGCTTGTTGATTAAGATTAAATAACGTATGTTGCACCGCTGTTTTTAATGGAGCTTTCTTTTGTTTATAATCTAATATTGCCGAGTCAAATTTACTAGCAATTAAATATGCATGGCTAATTGAGTTTTCTGGTAACGAGCGAGTAAGTAAGCCCATTTCTTCCTGTGATAAAAATTGCCCTGCATAGCTTAAAAAGAACACTACATCACAATTCATTAAAAAATCTGAAGTTACAATCGTTCTACTTACGATTGGATCATTCATCCCCGGTGTATCGACAATTTCAATATTTTTTAAACGTTCATTATTTAGCTTAATTACCGAATATTTTACAATAGGTGTAAACTGCCCTTCTGCGCCAACATAATGATTTAATTTTTCAATATATTCATCTTGCTCATCAGCATTGATTTCAATTTTTTGACCAATATATTGTGATACATTTAAATTATTTTTTTCAGCCATTTCAATAAGCTCTTTACAAGCTGAATATTCTTTCGGCACATCATCTTTTTTAAAAACACAAAATTGTTCAAAATCCATCGCATATGCACTTTTTTCCATTTCTTGCTCGTACAGCTCTCTTAAAAATCGGTCTGCTAAATGCGCGTTATGCTGAATAATGTTCCAGTCATTTTCATCGTAAAAAACAATTTCTGCTTCAAATCTGTCACCATAGCTAATTTTCGTAAGTGCCGCAGTCATTGGCGTTGGGGCTTTTGGCAAAATATCTTTACCATCAAAAATTAGAGCATTAATAAATGAAGACTTCCCTGCTTTTACTTCACCAATAATCCCAATTTGCAAATTACGCTTTGATTTCATAATTCCTTCTAAATTATTTTTTAGTTTCAGGTAATTTGTTTGGAATAGTGCAATGCGGTCTTCGCTTAAAAACTTATTGTACTTTCTAAGTTCGTCTGATATATGTTGAATTTTATCGATAAATTGAATAGCTTCTACATTCATACTGTCACCAACTTCTCAACTTTTTGTAATTCATCACGTACTAAATCTAGTGTTGTTTTATATTGTACTAACTTTTTATCATGTTCTATCTGCATGTCATCCTGTTGATTTAACGCTGCTTGTAAAGCTTCTTCTTCAATGGAAATGATTAATCTTAAATTTTCTTCTAGTTCTTCAATCATAACATCTTCCATTTCTGCTAAAGATTCTTGAATTGCTGGACTAAGTTTTTCAATGACTTGTGGAATTACCTCTGATTCAATAGATTGCTTTACTTTGTTGACCTGAGATTGTTTCCCCCCCACACCTAATAGTTTTAAAATTTCAGGAAGGAATAAAATAATAATCTCTAACCAGGGTGCAACAGCTGTTGTTGCAATGGCTAATGCACCTGTTACCGATTTATAAACTTTGTTGAAATTGTCTGTTCCTTCGTTTTTTTGAGAAAAAATCGACTCTACTTTACGAATTTTATCCGTTACGGTGTAAACTATTTCTTCTGTTTTATCTACTAATATTTCTGATAAATTAACATCCCTTAAAAATTCTTCAAAAGAAATATTTGTATATTTCTTTGTATTTTCAAGAAGTACCGGACGTAAAATCGAATTCATACGAATGCTAAATGCATTTGAACCTGATATTGCTGCATTGGCAAGCTCTGTCGAATGAACATATAGTGCATTTTCAACTTCGGCAATAATGCTAGGCAATACTTGTGAGGTCATTCGATTAGTTAACTTCGAACGTTCCTGTTGAAGCTTGTATTCTAACTCACTTTTAGCCTTTTCCCTTTTTTGAATCTCTTCTCTTAAAGCACTATCATCAAAAGCTAAAGATTTAATCGACTGTTCTAACGCTAACTCCAAGAATTGATAAATTTCTTTTATTTTTGGCAATGTAGCTTGTTCAAAAATTTGTTGACTATTTAGTGCGTGGATAGTATCCAGTAAACCTTGCTTCGTATCGTTATCATGTTTGCTATATTTTACAACTGGAACATCATATCCAAATAAGTACGATGCTTGCGCTTTAATTTTTTGTTTAATTACTTGCACATCTTCCGCGGCTTTTTTATCTACCTTTGAAAGCACAATAATTAAATTGTGATCGTATTTACGTATTTCTTCAACAAACTCTAAAACCGAGGCTTTCATTCCACCCTCTTCGCAATCAATTACTAGTAAGTACGCATTCCCTCTCTCTACATATTGCAAAATTGCGCGGTTATGCTGTTCAATATTTGAGTTAAAGCCCGGCATATCTACAAATACATAGTCTTCAAATGTTTGTAAAAAATTATTATTTAAATTGTAACGAATATTTAAGCAAACATTCGGATTTACGGATTGAATTTGTTGTTTTTCTACATATTTACGCTCTTTATTTACATCAACTATTTCGTAGCTTTCCACTAGGCTATATTTTAATTCTGTTGCAATGGCCGTTTCAGGTGTTTGCTCTTCAGTTAGTAATTCTTCTTCAAGTAAAAAGTTCATCAAAGCACTTTTTCCAGCACTGAATGACCCAATTGCTAAAATTTTAATTGAAAATTCATCACATATACTTTTTAATTCCTCTATTCGATTGATAATTTCTTGATTAATTTTAATGTCATTACCAATTTCCCCCAAAATATTTAAATGTTGTTGTATAATTGTTTTATCAATCATATTTATCACCTTTTATCGAATTTTTACTTAATTACCATCGAAAATCTTATATTAGAATCTATTCATCTTGAAACGGACATAATATGACCCAAAAAGTAATAAAGTGTGTTTTTTATATAACTATTATACCATCCGGTGAATAAAACAGCTTTCATTTTCTATATTTATCAAATTTTAAAAATTTGAGGTGATTAGATGTTTGTAGCAATAAATCCAAATGGTGAAAAACAATTTGCCTTCCATGACGATAAAGAACGCCTATATTCTTTAGCTAAAGCCAAAGAATTATACTGTCCACACTGTCAGAAGAACGTTTTCTTTCGTGGCGGAACTAAGAAGATTCATCACTTTTATCATGAACGTCATGTCAAATGTAGTTTTGTTGGGGAGCCTGAAACGCAGGAACATCTCGGTGGTAAACTTGCGATTTATAATTGGTTAAAAGAGAAATATCCAAACGCTTACGTTGCTTTAGAAGAACGTATTGCTAAGACCAATCAAATCGCGGATGTGTATGCGGATTTTGGAAATGGTCATAAGTTTGCTTTTGAAATACAATGTGCGGAACAAACAGCTGAGAAATGGCTAGAACGACGGAAACTTTATGCAATTGCGGAGATCAAAGACATCTGGCTTTTTGGTGCGAATTATTATAAAGAAATAACAGCTAAAGATATCGAGGATGATGAGGTTGTTCTGCGCTTGAAATACCCGCAGCAATTAGTGAATGAAAAGGAACGCAGCGTTTACTTCATTGACGTTGAGAATAACCTTGTAAAACACATTGGCAAATTTTTCGGTATTAGGTATCGAACTGAAACGAGATTTGTTGTAAAGCTTCAAGAGATTGCAATACCTGAAATGACAATTGCTAAAATACAATCGCCATGCAAATTCGTTTTATATAACAAACTTTCCTATGAGAAAATTCAACATTATTTAAATGATAGAAAAATTGAAGCTGCTGAACTTTGGAAAGAACGTAAAGTGCAAAGCGCAGCACGTATGCAAATAATTCGTCAAAAACAAGAAAAGCAGAAACGGTTCCACCAATATAAAAGATATTTAAGTAATTTCAATATAGATAAAGTATTACAACGGATGTCGCATCGAGAGCAAGTATTGTTTAGGAGACTCGTGAAGGAATACGGTTTAACAGATACTAATTTCCCTGGCATTTTTAATATCCAAATGGAAAATTATAAATGCATACATACACCCTATCCTTTATGGCAATTACTCGTTTTTCACAAAGCGATCAAACACAATTACAGTAAGAAGCAACTGATTTTCTCGAATTATTTATTTCAAGATATTAAAGATCAGCTTCGATATGATATTAAGGACAGCAAGCTGGTTGCAACATTAATTCATAGCTACCTTGTTCTATTGGAGAAATGCGGATTTTTGTATAAACAAACATTATATCGTAAGTACATACACCCTTTTAAAATTGAAAACAATGTGCTACCGCTAGTAGATCATAAAGAGCTTAATACACATGTTGCTTTATATTTTTCGGAGTTTAATTTATTTGCCATTGGTTGGGGCGATTATTACGATATAGAAATATTTTCCACTGATAAGGAACAAGAACTCTTAGAACAAGATGCCTAATATTATCAAAATCTTGTGCTGCATAACATGGAGTCCCCTTTGCATATTGAAGAAGGTCTAATAAAATGGGTTCAACAAGCTGTAACAGATAAAATAATTGAAACAGAAGCCCACGAGGCAGAATTTATCGAGCATTTAATTGAATTATTACGAGAAGGGAAATTCATTTCACAAGCAATGCATGATACATTCCTGGCATTGATAGAAGAAAAATTTAACTATATATACGGTGAAAGAAAATTAGAGTTTCAAGCACAGCCTATTCACCGTATTTTCAGGTGTTTGATTAATCATTTGGATAAAGCCTTGGACAGCACGTTGAATCTTTCCGACATTTGAGTAAAAGACATTGTGGATCACCGTTGTCTTCATCCATTTCCACAGTCCTTCGATTAAATTTAAATTGGGACTGTACGGCGGAAGGAACAGAAATTCAAAGAAATCTTGATACTTTTCTAAAAATGGTTGAATCAATTTCGCATGGTGTATGCGCGCATTGTCTAATACCATCACGATGCGTTCATTCGGATAACGAGCGATGACTTTTTCTAAAAAACTTAGGAATTCAACAGCGGTATATTGTTCTTCTTGCACGCAAAATACATCGCCCGTTTCGTAATCCAATGTACCAATTAGCTTAACCCCTTGATGTCGGCCATATGTTGGAATGATTTTTTGTTGACCTTTAAGAAACCACGTGTTGGAAATCGCTTGGTAATCACGGATCATTGACTCGTCTTCAAATAAAATACGATCAATTTGACCATGAATTAGTTTTTTTTCGCCTGTTCAAATTTTTCAAGGAAAACTGCTTGTTTGAGGGGGTCTGCTTTTTCCAATGTATACGTTGGTTTCGTATAACTTAAACCAAGACGGTACAATAAATCACGTGTCCCACGTACAGAAAAAGACACACCAAATGTTCGCTCAATCCAATCGCGAAGAAGAGGCGCTGTCCAGTTCATTTCAACGGGAAAACCAGCATCTTTAGGCGTTTGGTTGACAATTGTCGCGACGACTCGTGCTTCTTGTTCAGCCGTTAAATGACGCTTTCGACCAGGTTGTTTTTTACGTCCAAGTCCAGCGATCCCTTTTTCACAATAAGCTTTGCGATAATTGAACAGCGTCGCTAAAGAAAGACCTGTATAGTCGACAATTTTTTCATACGATTCGCCGGAAAGTAACATATAAATCACTTGGTAGCGAACGAACATTTTATGATTGTTTTCTTCTTTCATGACAAGCTTTAATTCTTCTAAAGCAGCAGGAATTTGTTCTTCAGGAATTAGGACAATTTTACGCATCATTTTTCTCCGTTTCATATCTATTAAGAATAGTATACAGGAAAACGAAGAAAAAGAGTGTAAGTCTAAAAGTTAATCACCTTATATATAGCATCAATGTAGTTTTAATCATAAAATTTTTAAATTTTTTTACACGTACGAACAGACATTTTATAATTTACTTAAATTAATAATAACAAGGGAAAACCCCAACTCGTTAGGTGACTGTATTTGTTAAGCTAAAACTGAGCCATCAACGCAATTGAAAAGAGAGCCACTTTATATCAAAATAATCCTAACTGTAAAAAGTTAGGGGGATCTAGAGGTGATCAGTTTGGAGAAAAAGCAGTTAGTACTGATTGAGTACTACCAGCACAATACAAGCCAACGTCAAATTGCAGAAAAGCTCAAAATGTCTCGTAATACCGTTAAAAAATACATTGAGCAAGATTTAGCAGCTAGACAACAAGATACAAGGAATTTACCAATCACAGATAATTACGTTACGCCTCCGGCATATAAAAAGCGTAATGGAAAAAAGAGAGCTTTAACAAATACGGTGATGAAGCGTATTCGTGAAATGATGAAACAAAATGAAAATAAGCGAGAAGTAAATATGCATAAACAGCAATTAAAGATTATTGATATGCATGAAAAGCTTTTAGATGAAGGTTTTAAAGTCAGCTATACAACGGTTCGCAACTTCGTGAATCGTGAGGAAAAAAAGCAAAAAGAAGTATTCATCCGTCAAGAGCCAACAGCTGGTCGTGAAGTGGAGTTTGATTGGGGAGAAGTAAAATTATTCATTGATGGAAAGTTAAGAAGTCTTTCGATGGCTGTATTTACCCTAGCCTACAGTAATAATCATTATGCCCGACTTTATGAATCAGAAACAATGGTTTGTGTACAGGACGCACACGTAAAATGTATTGAGGTCTTAGGCTTCGTACCGAATATTTTTACATATGACAATATGCGTACCGTCGTCAAAAACTTTATTGGTTACGACCGCTTTATTACCGACGATATGAAAAGTTTATCCTTGCATTACCATTTTCAGATCCGACTTTGTCAGCCCCGTAAAGGCAATGAAAAAGGCCATGTGGAGCGAAGTGTAGGATATATACGCCGGAAAGCATTTGCGCACCAAGATACGTTTATTTCCTTAGAAGAGGCACAGAAATATTTAGTTTCGATCATCGAAAAATTAAATAATCGTCCTCATTATTTGAAAGAGAAAACACATCATGAATTGATGTTGGAAGAAAAAGCTGAACGCGCTGGTAGCTTAACAGCTGCACCATTCGATCCTGCAGAATTAGTGGAACTACGTGTGGACAAATATAGTACTGTTACCTATCGTCACAACCGCTATTCTGTACCCGAGGGGCATGTAGGAGAATATATGAAGTTAAAAGCTCGTGCTGAGGAAGTGCTTCTGTTCAGCGAAGGTGAATGCATCGCAAAGCATAAACGAAGCTGGCAAGTCCATGCCTGGGTGATGAATATCTACCACTATTTAAACACCCTGGGAAAGAAAAAAGGTGCCTTAGCCCAAAGTGAGTGTTTGAGCCAAGCACCAAAACAAATAAAAAATATCTACCACCGCTATTATATCGGAAATGAAAAAGATTTTCTAGAGCTACTTGTTTATATCAAAGAACGAGATTGTCTAGCAAGAGTAGTAGAAGTCATTACTGAACTAGAAAAGAACCCTTTGGTTCAACTAACAACTGAAAAAATCATTTTCTTAGCAGAACAGTCAGCTGAAGTACGTACGGTTCTAACTGGCCAAGATGATGTCACCAGTCAATCTTTAGATAATCTGTCTTCGTTAGCAGCGTTATTTCATTCTAAAGGAACTGGAGTGGTTCATTAATGGACAAGCAAAAAGAAATGATTGAAATGTGTAAAGAATTACGTTTACCAAGTATTCGTTCTTTACTTGAACAGGAAGCCATATTTGAACAACATACATCGTCAGCTGATTTTCTTTATTTCGCTTTAAAACAGGAAATGGAGGACCGTTACGTGCGAGCAAAAGCGAATCGAATTCGACTAGCCAACTTTCCAGAGAAAAAACTGTTAGAAGAATTAGATGTAGAGGCGCTGCCGCAAAATGCGGCGGTTCGCCTTCCTCATTTGAAAGAGCTAAAGTTTATTCAGGACAAGCAGAATGTCTTATTAATTGGCTCACCTGGTACGGGTAAAACCCATCTTGCGATTGGATTAGGAATTGAAGCCTGTTTAGCAGGCTATAAAGTGTATTTCACGAGTGTAGCCTCACTTGTGAATCAATTAAAGGAAAGCCGTTCTGCAAGAACGTTACGCTCATTTGAACTGAAATTTGAGAAGTATGATTTAGTCATCATTGATGAATTGGGTTACATTTCATTCGATAAAGAAGGAGCAGAGCTACTTTTCACGCACTTATCTTTACGTGCTGGTCGAGCAGCGACCATGATTACAAGCAATCTAACATTTGAACGCTGGGAAGAGGTCTTCCATGATCCAGTATTAACATCAGCCTTAACCGACCGACTCACGCATCGAGCGCATATCATCAACATGATTGGAGAATCCTATCGAATTTTAGAAACGAAAGAATGGATGGAACAGAGCAATTTTTAGTGGCTCACATTTTAAGTAACAATTGGCTCAAATTTAACTTGCGAAATACATACATAGAGATGGATTTAATTTTGCCATATCTTTTGCAATCTTAATATGATAATCACTAGATTCCAATTTATATGTTTCAGAAAATCGTACATTAGTTTCTAAATTATGAATTCTAATGTACAACAGACCGATTTTTGGATATTTATCAAAATATCCTTCATATCCATTTTGATTAAAGAAATTATTAGGGCTTTATTTACTTATGATACTAGCTAAATTAACCGATTTAATCCTCACTCCTTTAGAAATAAGAAAAGGGATATTGTCCAAGAGTTCAACACTCGTTCAATATCCCAAATCTCAAAAATCGTTGATATGACTATGTTTGTAGCCACTTTATGTATGGAAACAACGGAAGTCGAATCACCATCTTCTAAAAATACTGTAATAACAGTATTTTAACTGTTTTCAGCTATTCATAAAACTCTTTAACCAAGGTTCTTAAAAACTTCACAGGGGGAAAATTCCCCATTTCCTTATATTAACTTTTAGAAAATCAATTACGATATGAATGAAGTAAATATATAGTCATCCTAACCCAACTAACTGTTTTAAATGTTTACGAAAGAACAATTAAAAGGACTTTAGTTAATGTGTATTGCATAATAAAAGTGCAGACTAGTGCAGCGAATTTGTACAGAGTCTAGCACTTTTTTAGTGCAAAAAAATAGACTTGCCAGCCACCCCAAGTCACTCTACTGTTAAAGTGTCGAATTTTACCAGTGGAGGTTTGAAAGGATGCTAGCAATGTCTGAAGTTAATTGTATCAAAACATTACGAAATGAAAAAGGATTATCGATTACTGAAATCGCCAATACAATGCAAGTCAATTGGCGTACTGCCAAGAAATACGGTGATGGGGATCAGTTGCCGCAGGAGAAAACTCACCTGAAAAAAGGCATGATGTACGACGAAAAATGGGGAGAAATCGTAGTTGATTGGTTAGAAGAGGATTTAAAACTAAAGAAAAAATTACGCCGTACAAACAAGAAAATGCTTGAGGATCTAGTAAAGATGGGATTCAAAGGTTCTTACAGAACGCTTTGTAATTTTATTCAAGAATGGAAAGCAACAGAAGAAGAGGAAGCAGATAAAGGGCATGAACGTTTAAATCATCCAGGAGGAGAAGCACAGGTAGACTTCGGTGTAATGGAGGCTGTTCAAGATGGGGAAATTATTGATGTTCACGCATTAGTCATGTCATTCCCTGCAAGTAATACAGCATTTGCGGTGCCGATGCCTGGTGAAAACTTAGAATGTTTTTTAGGTGGACTTCAAATGTTGTTTAAACAGGCTGGTGGTATTCCTTTGAGCATTCGAATTGATAACCTAACACCTGCGGTGAAAAAAGTAAGAAAAGGAGATTCAGAGGCCCAATTAACCGAAGCCTTCCGACATTTCCAACAATATTACGGCTTTAAAGTGCAAGTGTGTAACCCACGCAAAGGAAATGAAAAAGGTCATGTAGAAAGAAAGGTTGGCTATGTACGCTATAATTTCTTTAGCTTGCCACCTGTCATTAAAGACCTTGAGGATTTAGGAAATCAATTAGAACAGCAGTTAGCAAATGATCGTCAACGAATTCATTATAAAAAGGAAGTACTGATTGATGAGCTATGGCAGCTTGAACAAAAGCAATTGATCAAATTACCTGAAGAACCATATCCGATATTTAAGCAGTTTCTGATAAAGTTTAATAAGTATAATGAATTCAAGCTTGATGGACATTTGATTCATGTACCAAGAGCAAGGAACTACGTCCAACTTTCTTGTGTGACATATTGGGATTCGTATAAAGTCATCACAAATGACGGTGAAATTCTATTATCTGATGCCCGTCCTTATATGAGAAAACGCCGTTTTATTCCTTGGAAGGAGATTTTAAAAGATTGGTTGAAAAAACCACGTGTTGTAGGGCATTCTCGTTATTCAAACTATTTACCAGCGCGTATTAAAGAGTATTTAACAGTGCCTTCGCTTGCCTTAAGAAAACAACGGATTAATGAATTACTGACGCTTTTACTCACACATGATATGAATGACATTGATCAAAACTTTTATAGTTATATTGGACGTGAGGTAGAAGAGACAGAACACCCTTACGGTGTGAATTGGACAGAATATGATGCCTTATCGCCAAAAGGAACGGAGGCGTTGAATCATGAATGAAGCGATTTTAACGCTCTGTAAGCAATTGAGATTGGCTTATGTGGCAGAAGCCATTAAAGTGGTACCTTTTACCGATCCAGAAGAATATATTTATCAAATTTTATTAAAAGAGCAGCTTGGCAGAGAACAAGCAAAAATAGCGCGTAATTTGAAGCAGGCACGTTTTATCGATACGAAGACGCTTGAAAGTTACCAGTGGCATAAAGATATTTGTTTACCTAGCCATTTAACAAAAGATGAATTAGAGCGACTAGATTTCATTCGAAGAAAAGAGAATATCATTTTAGTTGGAGCACCTGGAACAGGTAAAACTCATTTAGCTTCTGCACTTGGACGAAAAGCTTGTGAACAAGGATTTGAAGTGCGTTTTTATCGCGTTTCACATTTGGTTGAAGAATTAGAGCAAGCACTCCTTGTAGGGAAATTAAAGCAATTTAGAAGTAAATTAGAGAAAGTTGATTTAATGATTTTAGATGAAATGGGTTATTTGCCTTTTGGTAAAGAAGGAGCAGAATTACTGTTTCAAATTATTTCAGAGTTCTATGAACAAAAGAGCTTGATTATCACATCAAATTTAGAATTTAGTCAGTGGAACCGCATTTTCTCGGATTCACGTTTAACGGCAGCTCTGGTGGATCGTTTGATTCACCACGCCCATATTATTTCATACACGGGTCAGAGCTTCCGTTTAACCAATGCGTTGTCGAGAAAATAGAGAAAATATTGGGTGGCAATGCTCTGTATTTTTCGTTGCAATTCTCTGCACTTTTCTCTTGCAAAATACAGTTAATTTTTATTAAATAAACAACACCTATTTATTCTGATTTAAACAGTAAAAATAATACTGCTACTGATGCTGCGTTTTTAATGCTGAACGTGGAACTTTTGCTGGCTCAATACATTCATAAAGGTTTTCCGTTCATAATTATCGGGCAATAACCAATTTCCAATAAAATACTATATTTTTATTAAAAAGTATAGAGCTAGGCTTATTTTTACTTAATTTATGAAACTTTCTACAATATGTTCTATTTCTTTTTTCCAAGCTGGAGCATGAGCATTTCTTGAAATTAAACAATTATCTAAAACTCTTCGAATTTCTTTGTTGGTAAATCTTTCAGATAAGAATTTTTCCATGATTATTATAAATTGTTTTAAAGTAAGGGGAACAATATTTATAAATTCTGGTTCATCTCCATTATACCAAACTCCTATTCTAAATGTTTCAGCTGTATTATTATCAATGGTACGTGCCATAAACAACCCATAAACAGGTTTTCCACTTGATACTGCAACTTTAGCTTTTTCTCTAGCAACATGTCTACGAACAGGTTCTCCTTCAGCTGCTTCTTGTCTAGAAGAAGACGTCAAAGTTACTTCTACAACTAAAACATAATCTTCGAATTCAAAAATTAAATCTGGTCCTCCTCCTGGTGCACAGCCTAACGGATAAAAATCTTGGTCTACTTTAAAACGTCTAGCTTCATGCGGTTTATTTACTGATTGATTAATCGCTAAAAAAGCACGCCAAACTGCCCATTCAAAATAGGCAGGTTCATCATCAATATCAATATCAAAACTTTGATCTAATGGCTGTTTATCCAACTTTTTTAAATATGCTATTATTTCACTTATTTGATAGCTATCTTTTTGAACCTCCGCAAAATTTTCTTCTAATACTTGTTGATAAAGAACTTCTAAGCGAATTCGAATTTGATTTAACAGTGCTATATCGTACGTATCTGGTAATTTGGGAATAAAAAAGTCATCAACACCAGCATATAATAACAATCCTCTTAAACGAGTTATTTCATTTTTAGCTATTAGTTCATTATCAGTTGGTAAGTCAGAACCATTCCATAATTTCACAAGATATTCATTATCAGTAGTACTACCTATAATATTTGGTTCCACCTTTAAAATAGACTCTATAACAGGCATTTTTTCTTCACTTAATACTAATCGTTTCTTTTTAAACGAAACAATTCCTGTTAAACGTGGGTATCTAAAATTAACATCTGCATAATCACTTATCGAACTACTTTTAACTCCACCAAGTTCACCTAATTTATTCAATAATTCTTTTTCTACTTTACGTTTCTCTACTCTTCCTACAACAACGTTTCTTTCCTGTCGATACTTTAAAATCATTTCAACTACCTCATCGACTTTACTATGGTCACGATATGATTGGACAATTCCCATTTCAACTTTAGATAAACCCAATGGATTAGGTAACGTACTTAGCTTCTCTAATACTTGAAGTATAAATATAAATGGTTTAAATGGCATATCTCCATTTTTAGGTTCTATATTTGATGGAATTTCATAAGCTAGCAATGCTCTCAACATGCACTCTTGTTGTTCTTGAACTGTCTGAGCATTGATCATTCTTAAACCGCTTGGTGTTAACTCATAAGGTCTACCACTTAAACCTAAATCTTTATTATTCCGAGCTATTTCCAAAACAACAGGGTCTACCTCACTTGGGTTAATATTCTTTTTGAACTTATGCGTAATAAAACCTAACTGTGAAAAACAAGCTCTCCATTTTCGACCAAAAAAGTCTGGGTTTGTACTCATATTTATTACTCCAGCTCTGTCTAACTCAAGAGCAAATTGACTTTCTTGATACGTACCAATCAAATTACCATTTAATGTAGAGTTGCTCAAAACAGTTAGCCCATCCTTAATCCTTAACGGATTTCTTACTGTCGTATTACCAAAATGCCATGGAGATCCCATTTCTATCCCCCCTATATTTAATATCCTACAAACAAGTATTCTTCTACTTCATTATTATTTGTTCCAACGTTATTTCCTTTATTACCAAAGGAATATTTATGATTAACTGAAATCACTTCAACATTCCTTTTAAATTTTTTCATAATTCTTACCATTTCTTCTTTAGAAGGTAATGAATTTGAGGAATAAGACACAATCAAAATACTATTTTGATGATACTTAAATAAATTTTCAAAAGCTGCATAAGCACCCTCTAAATTTTTAAATGGAGTTGGATAGCTTTTAAATTTTTTAGTTTTTGTATTCCATTGCATCTCCACATCATTCCAATTTTTAACAAGTCCCTCTACAAAATGATATCTTCTAACATACTCATTATCACTTAAAGGGCTGTAATAAGGTGGGTCTATATATACTAAATCTGCTTGCTTTTCAAAATTCATTGAATCGCTGTTAAAAGATAAATTATTTTGTCCATTGTCAAATACTGCATTATTGAAAGATTCGATCGCCTCTATAAATTGCTCTTGTAAAGTTAATTTTAAATCTCTCCTACCATCATCATAACGTAAACCTGTATAAGTAAAAATTCCCCTAGGACGCTTTTTTAAACAAGCTCTTACTAAAGCAGCTAAAAACATTGATTTTTTCATATCATCCTTAATTAGCCCTAAATTCGTGCGTACTTTGTCAATGAATAAATTATCTTCATCATTAAAGAACAAACCTTGAAATGTTTCAGATACAAATTTATCAATATGTTCTGGCTCTTTTAAAATTTCGGCTATATCATCTTTAGTTAAGATTACATGATTATTTTCTACAAGTACTTTAGTAATATTAGATGAAAATGCCATATAATCATTACTTAAGACCTTTTTCCCTTGAGATTTAAACATGTAACTAACCACGCCACTGCCACTAAATAAATCTAAGATTGTTTCAAATTCGAACTGTGAAGCAATACCCCAGATGTACGGAAGTAACTTTTCCTTGCTTCCCATATATCTAGTAGAAGGAAATTTATACATTTGTTCTGGTAAATCTAACTTTTGAAATTTTATTTTCTTTTTAAAAGGCTCAACTTTTACCAAAACATCCTCACCAGTTCTTTTCGATGCGACACTATTAATGTTCCTTTTCGTCTTATGGACAGTAATTTCAAATTCATCATATAACTCATGAACTAATGGATGATTAGAGTTAGTCAATAGTACGTGACATCCCAAATCCCTTAATCTTTTTACTTCTTCAGCTAACTCTGATTGGTCAGCATCATAAAACTGTTCTTTAGTATATCGTTTAAAATCCGAATTTGAAGAAATTGGGATATATGGTGGATCTAAAAATATAAAATCTCCAGGTTTTGCATAAGTGCTCAACACGTCTTTATAGTCACCTTGAATTATCTCAGTATTTTTTAATACCCTACTAGCTGCACGTAGATTTTCAATATCACATATCTTAGGGTTTTTATACTTTCCAAAAGGAACATTAAATTCTCCTTTTTTATTAACACGATATAAACCATTAAAACAAGTCCTATTTAAGTAAAGCGTTCTTGCGGCTCTTTTTACATTTGATAATGTATCTGGATTTTTAGCTCGCATCATATAATAATAATCTTCTTCATTTTTCATCTCTTGAAGTTCAAGAATTAATTTTTCAACATCTTCAGCAATGACTTTATATAAATTAATTAATTCAGGATTGACATCAGCAATAACACCATTTATAGGCTCAATGTCAAAAAAGAAGGCACCTCCACCTATAAACGGCTCAATATATCGATTATACTTCAAAGGCTTATTTTCATTTAATATCTTTAACATTTGTGTTTTCCCACCTGCCCATTTCAAAACAGGTTTTGCCTTCACATAATCGTTATCATTAAACAATTTTTGTTGTGCCATTAAACCACCTCACTAGTTGACCACATCATTTCATTATACCTTATATTAGGTAGACAAAAAATAAAAGTTAATCATACACAGCTTCTTTGTAGAAATATTTCCTCTCAATGGACATTCTCTAACTGAATCTAAAATTATAATATTATAAATTGGATTCAGCTATTTTAAACTTATAACACCACTAACACTAGTACATTTAATTTGATGTGATGTAATTTACAAGTTGCGATGCCAAGCTGTTATTTCTACAGTCTACTTACTGCAAATACGTCATTTTTTCTACTTCTAAGCATATAAAAAACCTCCCAATTTTTTTAGAAGGTCTACAATCCTAAAACTTTATAAATTAATATTAAGACAAATCTATTTCCATTTTTATCTGTTCAGATAAACTTTGTAAATTTTCATTTTGAGAAAATGGTGATGGGATTAGAGTAGCCATATCATTGACAATTCTAGTTGCATAATTATCCAGCTTCAAATTATATGTCCATGAAAAATAGCGTCCTGTATCAACCTGCTTCACTTTGACTATAAGTTGCCCAATCTTCGAAAATTTTTTGAATTGCCCTTCATAACCATTCTCGTTAAAAAAATTTCCATATTCATCAGTTCTGCTTATAATTTCTACAAGATTTGTCATTTAACTATTCCTCCTTTAGAGATAAAAATAGGGATATTCAACAAGAGTTCAACTCCCGTTCAATATCCCTAATCTCGAAAAACGTTGATATGACTACATTTGTAGCCATTTTATGTATGGAGACGGCGGGAGTCGAACCCGCGTCCAAAGACTCCAATACTTCAGCTTCTACGCGTGTAGTTTGCCTACTTACGATTCACGTAGCATTATGCCGACAAACAGGCGTCCTGTACGCTAACCTGGAAATCTCTTGCCGATGACTCAGGTGGCACCATCGACCGTATCCCACTAAAGTTGGGCCCCACGTTCTCTACATGGGCGATAGAGAGGCAGAGCGCTTAAGAGCTTACGCTGCGAAAGCTAAGTTTTGTTGTTTGCCAGTTATTATATAACTGTCGTTGATGACGGAGCCGAGCCCTCCGACGCGCGACCAAAGCTTGAACCATCCCTGTCGAATCCGTAACGTCCCCGGATATAATCCAGTTCTCACTGTATACGGTCAACACTGCTTGGTGCAGGTTGTAAAATAAGCATCCAATAGTTAGATGCTCACTGGCATGTAGCATTATTATAATATAAAGTATTCAAATCATCAAGTATAGACGCTGAACATGCTTGAAATCATCATAATAAGGCAAACAATTACTGTGAAATTAAGCTATTACCTAGCATGCTGCCGCTTTTCATTATAATAAATTTTCCTTCTATATAGCTGATACCTCTCTACCTTAGATAAGTAAACAGCGCAATATCTTCCATAATCATATTGAAATACCATTAAAATTCTGCTATTTCCCTGCCAATACCTTTAATGACCAAACTATTATAGAACCTCACCTATGAAATAAACCCTCAATATTTTCCGCGAAAATTCCGCCACCTCTACTAAATTACCAATACCTTTAATAATCTCACTAATTAAAATTTAATATTTCCTCATAAAAACAGCAGAATTTCCTCCATCATCTTCTCGTTTAAGTTGCTGACGTCTTGAATCATTAAACTATCAAAGATCACCAAAAAAGACCTAAACCCCACCGCAAAAAACGCCAAATAATACTCATAAAATCCTTAAAACCCTCTGCACAGATACGGGTACTGTTTCACCTGTCTACTAGCTTTGATCGTGGCGGTGTTTTCTTTGGAGGAGCTTTTCTTCTAGGTTGCTTGTGCCGATGATGACGCCTGCGATAATAATTAGGCTGCCGATAAATTGCTGTAGTGTGATGACTTCGTGTAAAAATAGTGCTGCGCCTATTAATGCAAAGATTGTATTGAAGTTAACGAAAATGGCTGATTCTGCTGCACCGATATGCTTTATGCATAGGTTATATAGTGTGTGTCCAACTGATGTGGCTAGAACCGCTGATAGAAAGAATATAAGCCATAGGAGTGGACTAAAGGATACAAAGGCTGTGTAGCTTTGGATGTTTGTTACTAATGTGAAAATTAATAATATGGATGAGCCAATTAGTAGCATCCAGCCTGTCGTTAGCATAGGTGAAATAGTTGTAGTTGCTCGACGAATGGCGATAAAGCTAAAAGCCTGTAAAAAGAACGACATAAAGACAAGAAAGTCACCTAGCTGTAGATTTGTTAGCTCTGTTAGATCATCTACAACAGCAAAGAGTACGCCGATGCCTCCAAGCATAAAGCCGATTAATTTTGTTTTTGTCATTACGGTATCTTTAAATACAACCGCAATAAGAGCTGTGAATAGTGGGCTCAAGCCGCTAATAATAGCTGTTTTCATAGCAGTTGTTCGAACAATACCATATGCTAGAAAAGCATGGTGACAAATAACACCAAAAAAGCAACCGATTAATATGTACTTAAATGGCATGTTCTTTACATATAACTGCTGTTTCGTTAGCTTTAAAATAATAAAAATCACAATACCCGCTAGAAAAATACGGGCTGTTTGTATTGTTAATGGATCACCATTGGAAACAATTACTTTTAGCCATGTCACATTCATGCCCCATAGGAACATGACGAATATTAAAATAGAATATACTTTTGTATTTGCCAAGTCATCACCTCATGTTTTATTCACGCCAAAGGAGAACGTTATCTGCTGAAAAATCGATTAATCTTTGCAAGGAGATATTTTTAGAAATACGTTATCTAGCCTATACCTTATCACAAATCTTTCATAAGAAAGTAGGCTGTTGGGAAAGTTTGATCTTTTCCAACAGCCTACTTATTAAGCAGCATTGCTTTTTTTATAAATGTACGTTCCATCTACAATTTGATCGAGCTGAACAGGATCGCCAATTTGAACATCTCCATAAATACGCACTGTTAGCTTTGCTTTAGAATCTTTAAGCTGTACTAATGCCACAACATACGGTGCTAGCTCAGCGTATTCAGCAGGAGCAATATGAATAACAGTATAGCTATAAACTGTCCCCTCGTCTGGAACTTCTCGTTCGTTTTTGATTTCTTGACGACAGATGCTACAATATACTTTTTTTGTAACCGACTCAACACCACAGCATTCATAAACCCTCATTAGTATTCGGCACAGAATCGCCTTCTCTCCTTCCATGTAACAAAGTGCTTGCCTATGTTTATAAAGTAAAACTTCAGTCAGTGGGTGTTTTTCTCATCTCTACTGATTAGTGATAGAGGAACACAAGCTAACAACTTCACATCCTGTGAAAACGCTTGTGTGACCAACATCGTGTTGACCTCAATCGGGCTTTACAGACTGCCCGTCCCCCCACTTAAGCTAAAAATGAGGGTCTTACAGCCTGTTAATACGGTATAACCGATGCGCGAGCTTGAGCTATTATACTCTTTCTAAAATATGGACGACTGAATAGGAGCCAGTGCCACCTAAATTTTGTGCAAGAGCTAATCGTGGCTGCTTTTCTAGCTGATTTGGAGCATCTCCACGCAGTTGATGTACTAGCTGATAAAATTGTGCTACACCTGTTGCACCAATTGGATGTCCTCTTGATAAAAGACCTCCGCTTGTATTGACAGGCTTTTCCCCGTTTACGCGTGTTTTCCCTTGCTCAATGGCTAGCCAGCCTTCTAATTTCGGGAAAAAGCCAAGCTCTTCAATAGCAAGCATTTCAGTCATGGAGAAGCAATCATGAATTTCAACAACATCAATATCGTCAGGACCAACACCTGCTTTTTCATAGGCTTGCTGTCCTGATATACGTATTGCTGGTAATGATAATAAATCAATGGCATCCTGCATCATTGTTGGACCAGAAGCCTGTGCGGAAGCTAATATTTTAATATCTGATGGCTTGCGTGATAACACAACTGCTGCTGCACCATCTGTAATTGGTGAGCAATCGAATAAGCCAAGTGGGTCTGTAATAATGCGCGCATTGATAATTTCCTCAAGCGTTGCTGGCTTTTGGAATTGTGCAAGTGGGTTGTGCAACGCATTTTCACGGTTCTTTAGAGCTACTTTCGCTAAATGAGATTTATTTGCACCTGTTTCATAGAAATAGCGATTGGCAACTACACCAAAAAATCCTGGGAATGTGAGGCCAGCATAACGCTCATTTGTTGTTTGATCCATTGCAGAGTTAATAAATTGCGTAACAGTGGCTGTCGGTGCATGCTTCATTTTCTCAACACCAACAACTAAAACGCTTTCATATTCACCGCTTAAAATGCTTAAAACCCCTTGGCGTAAAGCAATGCCTCCTGATGCACAGGCACCCTCTAATTTCGCTGTTGGAATATGCCCAAGCCCTAAATCATTTGCTACAATTGCCCCTAAAATTTCTTGATTGACTAAGCTACCTCCCATGTAATTGCCGACAAAAACTGCATCAATCTTGATATCTCTTGCTTCATCGAGTGCCTCTCGGCTAGCAGTGAGCATTAAGTCTTTTAATGAAGTATTTTCGCTGTTGCCAAACTTCGTCATGCTTACACTATGCACATATACTGTCATTGCGTCACCTCCGTATGCTGTTTAACAAGCTCACGTTTTAAAATTTTCCCATAGGAGCTTTTTGGCAGTGCCTCAACAACATGGATTTCCTTCGGCTTTTTAAAGCTTGCTAAATGGTTTTGACAAAGCGTGATTAATTCATCCTTATCAATTTCTCCACGTCCATTTGGCACTACATATGCAACGATAGATTCGCCCCATTTGTCATCTGGAATGCCAATCACACATGTTTCTTTAATAAAGTCATGCTTATTTAAAACTTCCTCTACTTCACGAGGATAAATATTGACACCGCCCGAAATGATAACCTCTTTTTTACGATCAACGATATATAAATAGCCATGCTTATCTAGCCTGCCTAAGTCGCCTGTATGAAGCCAGCCATCACGCAATGTTTCTGACGTTGCTTTTTCATTGTTCCAGTAACCCTGCATAATAAGTGGACCTTTGGCAATAATTTCACCAATCTCTCCCACTGGGCATTCATTGCCCTCATCATCAACGATTTTCACATCGACAAATGGCCCAATTCTGCCACATGAATCAAGACGAGATGGCAAATCCTCACGTGGCATCATAGAAATACACATTGGTCCTTCCACCTGACCATATGTTTCTACAAATTTTGTTCCTACTTTGTCAAGTGCCTCCTGCAGCTTCGCAGCGGCAATTGGTGAGCCTGCCATATTAATCGATTTAATCGTATGCAGCTTTTGCGGGTTGAAATGCTCATGCTGAATCATTAAATTAACCATTGTTGGGACTAGGAAAATAATTGAAATACCATCCTGCTCTAATAAATGAACAAATTGCTCTGGCTCAAACTTATCGTATACAACCTGTGTTAAACCATAGAGCCATGCGACATGACTTAAAAAGTTTGCGCCATGTGTTAATGGTGCAACATGACCGATAACATCCTTATAATCTGCCTCACATGCTATTGCTAAAGAAAGCGCCCCGCTTACCATATTACGGTGTGACAGCATCACGCCTTTTGGGTTGCCTGTTGTGCCTGAAGTATACATTATTGCCATCGTATCATTCTCAGTTACTTCATTTTCATAAGCTTGTCCTTTAAATTGTTCAATGACTTGTTCATACTGCTCTCCGCAATAAACAATGGGAAAATCAATTTGTAGCTGATTGATTAGTGATTGCTCCCCAATTATCAAGCTCATACCCGAATCCTTCACCTGATAATCATGCTCTTTTGGATGCAAGCGATAGTTAAGTGGTACTTTAATAAGACCGTATAGAGAAACGGCTACATCAAGCTCAATATGCTCTAAGCGATTTGACATTAAAATACCTACACGTGCACCCTTTTGCAGATTAAGACTTTTAAAATAGGCTGTTAGTGCATAGGCACGCTCGATTAATTGTGTATATGAAATAGAACGGTCTTTAAATTTAACGGCTATTTTATCTGGATACGCATGAGCAGATTTTAGTGCTAATTGGCCGATTGTACTCATTAATCTTCCTCCTACTCTTCAAAATGAAAAATTAGAACTTGGAATTGGTCATCTTTGCGTCTTTTTGGTATAGCCTCTTTTAATGGATAGAGTATAAATTCTACTGTAATAGCAATTTCATTTTCTCCTTCAAGAAAGTGACCACCCGAAAAATTTTGATCACAATCTACAAAGGACCCATGGAAATGAATGTCTAAATCATTTGTTTCCATATCTATTCCAATAAAGCCTAAACCAGAAATAAGTTCTACTGGTGATGTAGTCTGTCGCTTTGGTGAATAAACAATGGTTCCTTCCTTTTCACCTCGTTGTACTTGGACATACGTAGCATGCTTTAAAGAGCCCATACATTGAAATTGCCCACCCATCACACCAAAGTGATGACAGACCTCCTTTATCCCAGCAAATAAATCTGTTCCTGCCTTCAATCTTCCGATAATTCTATCTGTAGGACGGTCGTATAAAGCCTGCCACCGCGCATTATCCAATACTGATCCCCCCGTCTACCTTTAGCACCTGAGCAGTTGCATAACCAGCCTCTCTAGATGCAAAATATAGCACAGCGCTTGCAATATCATCAGGCGTACCAATACGTTTAATAACCTGCTGATCTAAATTGTACGGAACCCCTGTTGTAATCCCTGTTAATGTCGCCCCCGGTGCTACAGAGTTACACGTAATATTAAGTGGTCCAAGCTCTTTTGCCACCCATTTTGTTAGCGCAATAACACCACCTTTTGATGCTGCATATGCTGGGCCTGAGCGACCTGTGCCATCCTCACCAGATGTTACACCACCATTTAAACCAGATACTGAGCTAATATTAATAATGCGACCATATTGCGCATCCTTCATATGAGGGTACACACATGCCTGTGTAAACATAAATGTCGCCTTTAAGTTTGTATCAAGATCACGTGACCAATCCTCAAATGTCATCGTTTCGATATTTTTACGGCTACATGTTCCAGCATTATTCACTAAAATATGAATCTCTCCATATTTTTCAATAGTACGATTAACAGTTGCCTTAATAAACTCTGCATCGCGAATATCACCTAAGCACTCTAAATAGCTATCATGTGCTAGTTTTTCAATTGTGTCCTCACATGAATTTAAGTCAACTAATACAACATGTACCCCCTGCTTTGAAAGCTGGATAGCAACTGCCTGTCCAATACCACTTGCTGCTCCTGTAACAATTGCTACATCATCCTTTAATGTCATAAACATGTTCCCCTTTGCTACTTAATATTTAATAAATCTGGTAAAAATGTTGATAAAGCTGGTATATACGTCACAAGTAATAAAACGATAATTGAGGCAACAATAAACGGCACAACCCCCTTAGAAATTTGGATAATATTCGTCTTTGACATACTTGCTGCAACATATAAATTTAACCCTACAGGTGGTGTAAATAAGCCGATTGCTAAGTTAATTGTCATAAATACGCCAAATACAGTTGGGTCTACGCCAAGCATTAGCATGATTGGCAGTAAAATTGGTACGAAAATATAAAATGCTGAAATCGCATCGATAAATGCACCTGCAATTAATAAAATAATATTTACTAGTAATAGAATAATAATTTTATTATCTGTCAAACCTAAAACCGCATCTGAAATTGTAGAAGCAATTTGTTCTGTTGTCACAATATAAGCAAAAACAGAGGCCGCACTAACAATAATCATCACAACGGCTGTTTGTAATGCTGATTCAATAAAAATACGATACATCATTTTTATGTAGCCCTTACGATGAATAAACAAGCCAACAATCAGTCCATAAACAACAGCAATAACCGCTGCCTCTGTTGGTGTGAAAAATCCTCCATAAATACCACCTAAAATAATAACGGGAATCATTAATCCCGGAAGCGCTTTAACAAATGCATCCCAACGTTCTTTTCCTGTACTTTTTCGCATCGTTGCTTCAACAGAGTCGTTAAAAATACCCTTTTTAATATCACGCTTACGAACATACATACCAGCGAGAAACAAACCGATACCAACTAAAATTCCTGGAATAACACCTGCCATAAATAGGCGATTAATCGTAATAGGGATTTGATCTCCTGCTACCACTGCGAAAATAATAAAGGCAATGGATGGTGGAATAATAATCCCGATAGCACCAGCACTTGCTACTAAGCCACCAGCCGTTTCTTTACGATAGCCGTTCTTCACCATGGCAGGAATTAAAATTCCTCCAATGGCAGCAACTGTTGCTGGACCAGAGCCTGAAATAGCGGCAAAGAAAATGGCTACCAAGACAGTTACAAGTACAATACCACCTTTGCGGTGCCCTACTAATGTTTGTGCAAAATCGATTAAGCGCTTAGAGATTCCGATATGATCCATAATGACGCCCGCTAAAATAAAGAACGGAATCGCTAATAATGTAAATTTCGCAACACTTGTATACATAATATCTGTTAATGCTTCAAATCCTGATAGGCCCTGTGACGTAAATAGAACAACCATGGAAGATACTGCTAAGGAGGCAGCGATAGGTACTCTTAAAAATACAAGCACTATAAATGAACCAAAAAGTAATAATGCTGTCATATCAACTCATCCCCCTTTGTTCCACTGCCTTCATTGCTCACTGCTTTAAATTCCTCAATCATCGCCTGTACTGTGCGAATTAAGCAAAGCAATGCGCCGAGTGGTAATGCTGAAGATAAAATCCATTGCGGCATTCCTAATGCTGGCGTTGTTTGATTAATTTGCATTTGGAACAATACCATATCGATTCCGTAATAGAGTAATACAGCAAACAATGCACCACTTGCTACTGATGAAATAATGACAATCACTTTCTTTGTCAGCTTATTCCCCTTGTCAAATAATAGGGTAAAACCAAGGTGTGCATACCTGCGCACACCTAAAGCTGTACCAACAAATGTTAGTAATACTAACAAATTGACTGTAATTTCCTCTGTAAAAGAAAGGGATAAATTGACTGCATTTCGAGAAACGATGTTTATAAATGTAATAAGTGTAATTGCTGCAAATGTAACACTTAATAGAATCTCTTCAAAGTAGTCTAAAAACTTCATCATATCCCCCCTTATGGCGTAAACGCTTTCAGTAAATCTTCGCCCCAAACATCTGTATATTTGGCATAGATTGGTTGAACTGCTTCTTTAAATGCCGCTAATTCTTCCTCTGTTGGTGTATAAACATTCATACCTTTTGCCTTTAAATCTTCAATTTGTGTTGCTTCCTTTTCACGCGCAATCTTTACTTGGTAAGCAGCTGCCTCTTTTCCTAAACGGTCAAATAGCTCACGATCTGCATCGCTTAAAGAATCATATAACTTCTTGTTCATCCCTAGCACTAATGGGTCATATGAGTAGTTCCATAATGTTAAGTAGTCTTGCACTTCCTCTAGCTTTGATGATGCAATCACATCAATTGGATTTTCTTGACCATCAATTGTGCCTTGCTGTAATGCTGTAAATACTTCAGAGAATGTCATTGTTGCTGGGTCTGTTCCTAGTGAGCGATATAAATCTGTATACATAGTAATACCAGGAATACGAATCTTTAAGCCATTTAAGTCTTCTGGTGCTTTAATTTCATGTTTACTGTTTGTAATTTGACGGAAACCGTTTTCACCATATCCTAAAGCGTGTACACCTTTTTCAGCTAAAAGCTCCTTCAGCTTTTCTCCACCTTCACCATTAAAGACTTTATCTACTTCAGCATGGTCTTTTAATAAAAACGGCGCACTTGTTACACCAAAGCGTTGATCTAAAATAGAGTAAATAATTGTAGAGTTAAATGTTAAATCAATTGAACCTTTTGCTAATCCTTCAACAGCCTTACCTGAATCGCCACCGGATAATTGTTCATTTGTGAAAACTTCGATTTTAATGCGGCCATCTGTTTCTTTTTCCATATCATCTGCTAATTTTTTAGCTGCCTCATACCAAGTTGAAGAGTCCGATACCGTCACAGACATTTTTAATTTGTATGACTTTTCTTCACCATCAGCTCCTCCTCCGCCATTCCCACAGGCAGCTAGTACAGTTGAAACGATCAACAACATGACAAGGAGAAGATTTCTCCCTTTTCCTAATTTCTTCATAAATTAATCCCCCTACTCTTTATGTTAGACTTGATAATTATTCTACAATTCCGAAAAATCGGAATATATATGCTTTGGGGATAAAAAAAACAAAATAATCTAGCGATTTTTGTTCTTAACATATAAAAATTCTACAAAAACCAGCATTTTTTATGTCCTCTAATATTATTGATTTATAAACTTACTCTTCTTTTTTTTCGATACAGCAAAATGGCAATCATTAACTCTAATTTATTTTCGTTATTATTAATATCAATATTTAAAAGCTTCTCAATTTTTTTTAAGCGATACTTTAATGTATTTTTATGGATATGGAGCATATCAGCAATATCCTGCAATGCTCCTTTGCTTTTTAACCATATTTCTAAATTATAAATAAGCTCTTCTTCCCCGATTAATGAACCAATTGTTCTCTCAATAAAATTATCTACCTTTTGTTCTTGCAGGTCTGATAATAGCAGCTCTAATTTTAAATCCTCTTCAAACACAATTTGCTTATTTTCAATCGCAACTGTTAATGCATTACTTGCCTCATTGTATGATTCATTCAGCTTAAAAAAGGAATGCGAATTGCCGACACCTATAAAGATATCATTGTCATATAACTTGCTAAGCTTACGATTAAATGAATAAAGTGTTTCCTCTAAATGCATGCGTGTCACCTTTGGCACAAGCAGCACTAATTTATCGAAGCTCCATTGAAAAATATGTAATTGAGGATGGATTATTTGAATTGCACGCAAATAATCCACCCCCTTTTCATCAATTCGCCTATTCAATTGAATAATAATAACGCGATTGTAAAGTGCTGTATCAATATTTAACATTTCTGCTCGTTGCTCCAATAGTGCTTGATGAACCTGTCCATTTAATAAATCCAGTAAAAATAGCTCAAACATTTTTGTTTCTCGCTCTTTTTTACGGTGCATTAAAAAATCCTCAACAAAAAACTGTGTAATTTTTTGCACAAGCTTTCCGTATTTTTCAATTTCCTCAGGCTGTCCAGTAACGCCAATAACACCAATTGGCGTATCCTCAATAATTAAGGGCATCACCATTCCTTCCAGTACACCTTTTAATTGCGCTGATAGCTCCTTTGTCATATGCATAACCTCTTTGCTTTTCATGGCAAGTAACGCACCCTCATGAAATTGGTTCATCCTAGACATATCTGTGCTAGCGATAATAAAGCCATTATGATCAATTACAACAACTTTTTGATCAATTAGCTCACCAAGCTCCCTTACAATTTTTGTTCCAATAATTTGTAAATCAAACATTATGCCACCCCCATAGAAGTCTAACATCCTGATTATACTGAAAATTTAGTATATTTAAGATATTTTACTATAGTTTGCTATGCTATTGTAGAGAAAATCAACAATATGTGCGGCTTGTATACTACTCCCCAATTGTTCCTTATGAATACCTGCTTGAATTTGCAGTAAACATCCTGGATTGGCTGTCACAACAACTGCTGGCTCTAGTGCCTTAATCGTTGTCATTTTTGTAGTTAAAATCTCTCCTGCTAATGCAGGTTGCAGTAAATTATAAATACCTGCTGATCCACAGCATGTATTAGCACTTGGTAGCTCCTTAAACTGAACATTTGGTAATGCTTGTAAAATCATTCTTGGCTCATTAAATACTTTATTGACATTGCGTAAATGGCAGGAATCCTGATAGGTCACAACGGTTTTCTTGACTTGCTGTGGCAATGTCGCTAAATACTCCAACAAGCCAGCCTTAACAAGTAAACTGGAAATATCAATCGTTTTCTCAGAAAATCGAATCGCTTTTTCATGATAGCGCTTATCACTAGATAGATGCTTTTCATATTCCTTTAAAAAAGCACCACAGCCACCTGCATTATTGACAATATAGGTATAATCATCTGAATCGAATAACTCGACATTATGAATTAGATTTTGCTTGCCACGCTTCAGCTCACCACTATGTCCATGCAAAGCACCACAGCAGCTTTGTTGATCGGGAATAACAACCTCAACACCAAGCATGCGTAGCAACGATACTGTTTTATCATTTGTTTCCCTATAAAGCGTATCCATTAAGCAGCCTGTGAAAAAAGCTACCTTCATTGTAGCGCTCTTTGCCTGCTTTAATGGCTGTACCTTTTTGGCAACTGCTGGCAAGGATGCCTCCATTGTTTTTAAATGCTTTGGGAATAAATTTAAAAAACCAATTTTTCGAACTACCTTTTGCAATCCTGTTTTTTGATAAAGATGCAATAGGCTGACTGCACGCTCCATATTTTTTTGCTCCACAAAAAGTCGATCAAATACAATATTGCGCGTTGTTTTTTCAACAAAGGATGATCGCTTTACCTCCTGTACAGCTTCACGAGTTTGCTCAATTAAAGCTCCATACTGTACCCCTGCTGGACATGCTGGTTCACACGCACGACAGCCAAGACATAAATCAAATGAGTGTTCAATAGAGGCATCAAATGGTACAAGTCCATCACGCACCGCCTTCATTAAAGCAATGCGCCCTCTTGGCGATTGTGCCTCATCCTGCTCCATATGAAGATATGTTGGACAGCTTGATAAACAAAAACCACATCTCATACAGTCAAGCAATAAATTTTCATCAACATGTGTTTGGAAAGATTGTTGCATTTGTTGCTGTACGCTAGTTACCACCATGTACCACCACCCTTTTCTTTGTTTCTTTTGCGAATAGTTTGCCAGGATTCATAATATTGTTTGGATCAAATGCTTGCTTAATATTTTTCATGACAGCAATGCCAACAGAGCCAATTTTCCATTCTAAATAAGGCGCTTTCATTTCACCTACACCATGCTCACCTGTAATTGTGCCACCTAACTCCAATGCCGCTTCAAAAATTTCCTCAAATGCCACCTCTACACGGTGCATCTCCTCCTCGTCCCGCAAGTCTGTTAGACAAGTAGGATGCAGATTACCATCACCTGCATGACCAAATGTAGCAATATTCACACGATGCTTTTCGGAAATATCATTGATTTTCTTGACCATTTTTGCAAGCTCTGAGCGTGGCACTGTTGCATCTTCTAAAATAACAGTCGGCTTTAATTTGGCTAAGGCTGATAGGGCAACACGCCTTGCTGTTTTAATTTGCTCCGCCTCCTGTTCATCCTGTGCAATTTGTGTAAAGAGAGCGCCATGCTCCTTAGCGATTCTTACCATTTCATGAATATCCTGCTCAACTTGATGCTTCTCTCCATCTTGCTCAAGCAATAGCATTGCCTCCACATCTGTTGAAAGACCGATTTTCATAAATTGCTCAACAGCAATAATTGTTTTCTTATCAAGAAACTCTAATGTCACAGGAATAATTTTGCTTGCAATAATATTAGAAACCGTGCGCGCTGCATCCTCTAATGATTGAAAGTATGCAATGCTGGTCATTTTATAGGATGGCAATGGGATAAGCTTTAGTGTAATCGCTGTCACAACACCTAATGTTCCCTCTGCGCCAACAAATAATGATGTTAAATCATAGCCTGCTACATCCTTGGCGAGCTTACCACCTGTTTCTAAAATATCTCCATTCGGTAGCACAACCTGTAGACCTTTGACATAATCTTTTGTAACACCATATTTTAAACCACGTAAACCACCTGAGTTTTCACTAACATTGCCCCCAATTGTTGATATTTTCATGGAGCTTGGATCAGGTGGGTAAAATAAGCCATGTGCTTCAACAAATTGGCAAAGATTTTCCGAAATAATACCGGGCTGCACTGTAATCGTTAAATTTTCTTTATCGAAATTTAAAATTTGATTCATTCGATTAAATAAAATAACAACACCACCATCATAAGGCACTGTTCCTGCTGCAAGATTAGTCCCTGAGCCTCGTGGAATAATCGGCACGTTATAGTTATTACATATTTTTAATACCTCTGCGATCTCCTCCGTGCTTTGTGGGGAAATCACAAGCTCTGGTAAACGCTGAAAGTTGGCTGTTGCATCATATGAATAGGCTAAAAGCTGTGCAGTGGAGCTTTTAACATATTTTTCACCAATAATTTCTGTAATTTTCTCGATTGCAATGTTATTAATAGGACTCACCTCAGCTATAGTTATTTATGTACTACCATTTTAGTAGTTTGAATTTTCTAAACATATGTCTAGTAAGATAAAAAAGCGTCGTATATTTTAATTTTTTTGTGTTATTAGACCAAAAAAGCAGAAAAAGGCCAATGAGAAAGCTTGATACTTGCTTTCTCATTGACCTTATTAACGGTGACGCTCCTTAAAGGCGCGTTCCATTTCACGTTTTGCTTCTTTTTTACGCATATCATTGCGTTTGTCGTAGTCCTTTTTCCCTTTGCCGACACCGATTAATAGCTTGGCATAGCCGTCCTTAATATACATTTTTAGTGGGACAATTGTGTAGCCATCACGCTTTACAGCCCCAACTAGCTCGCCAATTTGCTTTTTATGAAGCAATAGCTTGCGGACACGCAGTGGGTCATGATTAAAACGGTTGCCTTGGTCGAATGGGCTAATGTGCATATTGCTAATCCATGCCTCGCCATTACGGATACGAACAAAGGAGTCTTTTAGCTGCACTTTGCCTGCACGAATGGATTTAATTTCTGTGCCTGTTAGCACCATACCCGCTTCGATTGTGTCCTCAATAAAGTAGTCATGACTTGCTTTTTTATTTTGTGCTAATACTTTTCCAGTACCTTTTGCCATCTGATTCACCCTCTACTTAAAAGGTTATGTATAAGCGAAAGTGCCAGTTGCTATGGCTACTTTCACCTATGCTTATTTACGTTTAGATTTTTTCTTTTTGCTTTTTTTCGCAATGCCTTCATAAAATTTTTGCTTTTGTTTGACACGTTTTTTAGTGCCTGGGCTTGAACCATCTTTGCGACGTCCACGTGGGTCACGGTCACTTTCATGGCGCTCACCACGTTTTGAGCTGCGGCCACTCTTTTCTTCCTCTTTTCGACTACCTCTGCGACTAGTGCGTCCATCCTTATGGTCATTATAATTTTTACGTGCATGGATAACAGTTGGTGCTGCTTTACGTGTTCGTCCATATGAAGTTACCATTCCAACGATTTCAAAGTCAATGGATGACTCTTCAATAATAACATTGGCAACGCGAACTGTAACCTCATCACCAATGCGGAATTGACGATTGGTACGCTCTCCAATCATAATCATTTGACGGTCATCAAAATGATAATAATCATCTGTCATATTGCTAATATGAACAAGCCCTTCAATCGTATTTGGTAGCTCTACAAAAATACCGAAGTTTGTAATGGATGACACAATACCTTCAAATTCCTCACCAATTTTATCGGACATATATTGTGCCTTTTTCAACGCATCTGTATCGCGCTCTGCATCTACAGCACGACGCTCGCGCTCTGATGTATGGTCAGCAATTTCATCCATTGCCATACTCCATTGTGCAAGTGTTTCTCTCGACGTATCTTGATTAATTAAATACGTGCGAATTAAACGATGCACAATTAAATCTGGATAACGACGAATTGGTGATGTGAAATGTGTATAGAAATCCGTTGATAGACCAAAGTGACCAAGACTTTCTGGGTAATACTTTGCCTGCTGCATGGAGCGCAATAGCATTGTTGAAATAACAGGCTCCTCTGGCATGCCTTCAATTGCTTTTAAGACATCCTGCAATGCCTTAGGATGCACCGTATTACCTGTACCTTTAATTAAAATACCGAAATTCGTTACAAATTCAAAGAAACGCTGGAGTTTTTCTGGTTTCGGGTCCTCGTGAATACGGTATAGAAACGGTACATTCATCCAGTGGAAGTGCTCCGCTACTGTTTCATTGGCAGCAAGCATAAAGTCTTCAATTAATTTCTCTGCGACTGTGCGTTCACGTAATTCAATATCCACTGGCCAGCCTTCTTCATTGACAATGACCTTCGATTCTTTAAAGTCAAAATCAATCGCTCCTCGCATTTCACGTTTATGGCGTAAAATTTTGGATAGCTCTGCCATATGCTTAAACATCGGCACAAGTGGCTGATAGCGTTCAATTAGCTCTTCATCTTGCTCCTCTAAAATTTTATACACATCGCTATAGGTCATACGCTCTGTTGTTTTAATCACACTTTGGAAAATTTCATGGGCAATGACATTGCCATTCGCATCAATGATCATTTCACAGGATAATGTTAAACGGTCAACCTGTGGATTTAATGAGCAAATACCATTTGATAAACGGTGTGGAATCATTGGAATGACACGGTCTGTTAAATACACACTTGTTGCACGGTCATATGCCTCAATATCAATGACAGAGCCTTGCGTAACATAATAGCTAACATCTGCAATATGTACGCCAAGCTTATACGTGCCATCTACATTTTTTGTTACGGTTACTGCATCATCCAAGTCCTTTGCATCTGCACCATCAATCGTTACAATTGTTTCATGTCGTAAATCACGACGACCTACTAAATCAGCCTCAGTAATTTCATCTGGCACTCGCTGTGCAGCAGCAATGACCTCATCTGGAAACTCAGGTGGAATATCGTGCTTATATAAAATAGATAAAATATCTACTTCAGGGTCATTTTTATGCCCTAAAATTTTTGTAATATAGCCTGTAGCAGATTTTAAATCCTCAGGCCATGTCGCAATCTCCACGACAACCTTATGCCCATCGACAGCTCCTAATGTATCACCCTTGGCAATAAAAATATCCATTGGTAGCTTTTTATCGTCCAAGACAACAAAGCCAAAGCCCCTATTTGCTTGGAATGTACCAACAAAGCTTGTTTGACCACGCTCTACAACCTTTGTAACGGTTCCTTCACGACGATCCCCAAACGATTCCTTTAAAACACGAATTAACACTATATCGCCATTAATCGCACCATTTGTTTCATGCGGTGGAATAAATACATCATCCATGCCCTCAATATCAGGTGTAACAAAGCCAAAGCCCTTCGCATGACCAATGAATTTACCTCTTAGTAAATTCATGCGTTCTGGTAGACCATAACGATTGGAGCGCGAACGAACAACTAAGCCCTGCCCTTCCATGCGGACAAGTGTTTTCACAAGCTCCTTAAATTCCTCAGCATCCTCAAATCCAAACTCTTCCTCGATTTCACCAACTGTTAATGGCTGATAATCCTCTTGACTAAAAAAATCGAGTAATCGACTTTGTAATGTATCTTTCATAATTATTTCCCTCCTTCATTCAAAAATCCTCTATAATTATTGTGCCCAATTTAGGCCTTCTAAAAAGTGATAAATATCTTCATGTAATTGATCTTTTTCTTGGTCTAATGTAATAACATGCTTGGAGTTTTCATACCACTTGATATGCTTTTCAAGTGACTCCGTTTGATTATATATAATATTGGCAGATTCTATTTCTATTACTTCATCATTTGTTGATTGCACAACTAAAATAGGCGCATAAATCATATCAATTTCTTGACGTGTACGCGCAATCAATTCGCGTAGCTCCTGTAATGATGGCATGCCTTTTTCTGCAATTAGCGCAACCTCTTCTTCAATCTGTTGCTCTTGTTTACCTTGAAATTTTTTGTAATCTCTCGCGTATTTTAGCACACCTTCAAACATTACATCCGTTGTCCGCATTGTCATAGGAGCGCACATTGTTACAATGCCTATTACTGGATGATTTAATGCCACATTTAATGCCATCACGCCGCCTAATGATAAACCCGCAACGGCAATTTCCTCATAACCAGCATCTTGTAACTGTTGATAGGCGGCTACGACATCCTGCCACCAATCTGCTGGCCCTGTTGTGATAAGCTCTTCTGGTTCCACACCGTGACCTTTATAATGAGGTGCTAATGTAGTATACCCTTTTTTCTCTAAAAACCTACCAAGCATACGTACATCTGCAGAGCTACCTGTAAAGCCATGTAATAATAAAACAGCACGTGGTCCAGCTTGAAAGAAAAATGGCTGTGATAGTGATTTTTTCATTGTAAGCACCCCTTTATCCTCAATCATTCACTCTATCCTCAGTATAGCCATCTTATTTATACTTGAGCAAATGGCACTTGGCTTTTCATTGATAATCAAGAGAGAATTTTCCATTCATAAATTACGCCCCAGCGTAATTGTACCTGTCGCTAATGCTTTCGGTACATAAAGCATCTGCCGCTTGCGATACCAAAAGAATTTGCTGAACCAGGATAAAAGAAAACGCCCAACCAAGTCGGTTAGGCGATCTATTTTCAACTATTAGATTTTCGTAATAGCGATTGCTAAAATAAAGAATATGATAGCTAACACAATTGTGGCACGGTGAAGGATTAAATCCATACCACGTGCTTTTTGCTTTCCAAATAGTTGCTCAGCTCCACCCGAGATGGCACCTGATAAGCCTGCACTTTTACTAGATTGAAGTAGTACAACAACAATCAATGCTAATGATACGATTACTAATGAAACTAACACTACTGTATGCATTCACTGCACCTCCCGAACTTTGAAACATCACAACAAATTATATTATAACAAAAAATAATTCCCATGACAAACCTAGCTTTAGGAATTTTTTCACTTTAGACAATGCTGCTTGTCGATTTTTGCTACTAAATGTGGATATAAATCCTGCAAAAATCCAATTATAATGGAAATAATTACATTTATTTGGAGGATTTAAACGATGACTAAAAAAATAATGGCTATGTTTTTCATTTGCTGTATGCTGATATCGCTAGCAGGATGTTCAAAGGCACTAAATGTGCTGTTGACAGAAGAGGATGGCTCAGCAACATTTGAGGAGGATACGGCAAATGAGGATACTAAAAAGCCCGACAGTAAAGCATTATCTGCCACCTTTTCACCCTCCGATTTATTTTCAACTACATTATTTAAAGATGACCCTGCCTTATTGCAGTTTACTCAAAAAGTAGAGAAGCAAGTAGCAAAATTTGAACAGCACTTTGAAGTTCATTATACAGGAAAGCTTCATTTTGATGATTTTGAAGTACAGCTCAATGACTTAAATGGCCTGCTTACCTTTGTGAACCCATATACAGCTGGTTATTTTCTTGACTATGAATGGACAGCATGGGAAACAAATAATGGCTACCTAGTCGAGCTATCTATTGACTATTTAACAGATGCAAAGAAGGAGCAAAAGGTCGATCAATATGTTGAAGCCTTTGCCAAGCAGCATATTACAAAAAATATGACCGATTTTGAGCGCGTTAAAGTTATTAATGATTATATTGTAGAGCTGGCTACTTATACAGAAGAAGGCTCGACTGAGGGGCAAATGGTTTTTGAATTAATCAATGAGCAAACTGCAGTATGTCAGGCTTATGCATTACTTGCGTATCGTTTGCTTTTGGCATCTGATATTGATGCGAAATATGTTTATGGCTATAGCGAAGATCAGCTACATGCTTGGAATTTAGTGAGTGTTGATAGCAATTGGTATCACCTTGATACTACTTGGAATGACATCGCTCCTGATGAGCCTTACACAATTTCCTATGAATATTTTTTAGTAAATGATGACAAGCTTCGTCAAGATCATTTATGGGCTACTGAAAATTATTTTGCAGCTACTAGCAATGCCTATGACTTTATGCACGATATGTGGTATGCCGATACAGTAGATAATGTGATTTATTATAATAGTATGAATGATAGCATGGTTTACGCATATGATTTAGCTACAAATGAACGCAGACAGATTACAGAAACAGCCTGCTATTATTTAGCAGTTGAGGATGCGGCGCTTTATTGCAGCGATTATGATAATGCTGGTTATTTAACAAAAATTAATGTGGAGGATGGTTCAGAGGAAATCTTATACGAAGATGAAGTGCTTAACCTATATATTGATGGCGGTATTTTATACTATGAAACGCTAGATGGCTCCATACATCAACAAGCATTGTAGTATGCTTGTTTACAATATTACCACCTTTTATTAACAATGCTTTAACGGTAGCTTTACATTCCTCCTTTACACTTACAGATGAATTTACTTAAAGGAGGAAAATCATGAAATACACAAAAAAATGGACTTCATTGTTTTTAGCAAGTGCAGTAACTTTAACCGCGGTTAGCATTCCACAGCAGGAGGCACAGGCTGCTGAGGTTGAGAAGCCAACAAATGTTATTATGCTTGTAATGGATGGCAGTAGTAATAATGCTGTAACGCTTTCTCGTTGGTATAAAGGTGAAGGCTTAGCAATGGATGAAATTTTATCAGGTGCTGTGCGTACATACTCTGCAGAATCAGCGATTACAGACTCTGCGCCTGCTGCTACAGCATTAGCAACTGGCCATAAATCAAATGATAAATATGTGGGTGTATTACCGTCCGTAGTGAATTCACCTGGATTGGAGCAAATTGCACAAGAGGATGCTTTTAGACCTGTTGCAAATGTATTAGAAGGGGCGAAGCAGCAAGGGAAAGCAACTGGCTTAATCTCTACTTCCGAAATTCAGCATGCAACGCCAGCAGGTTTTTCAGCACATGCGACAAATAGAAGCCAATATGATAATATCGCTGAGCAACAAGTTTATCAAAACATTGATGTTGTTTTAGGTGGTGGCTTCGATTCATTAGTGCCTGGTGAATTAGATGATTCGGCGTCTTCGTTTAAGTTAGGCTCAGTGAAAAACGCTCGTAAAGATGGCGAAAACTTACTAAATGTATTAAAGCAAAAGAACTATCATTTTGTCCAAACACGTGATGAATTATTAAATACAAATGCTTCTAAAATTTGGGGTAGCTTTGCACCAAGCGACCTTGCCTATGACTTTGACCGTACAACAACAAGACCTTCTGAGCCGACATTGGCTGAAATGACAAGTAAAGCCATTAATACACTGAAAAAGGATGAGGATGGCTTCTTCCTATTTGTTGAAGGCAGCAAAGTCGACTGGGCAGCACATGCCAACGATACAATTGGTATGATTAGTGATATTTTATCGTTCGATGATGCTGTCAAGGAAGCAGTTGATTTTGCGAAGGAAGATGGCAACACACTTGTTATTGCTGTAACAGACCATGGCAATAGCGGGATTACAATGGGGAACGCTAACACGTCAGGAACGTATTCAAGCATCCCAGTGTCTGCCTATATTGATCCGTTGAAAAAGGCTAAAATGACTGTTGAAGGTGCACTAAGCCAATTAAAAGAGGATCGTTCTAATTTAGTAGAAGTGGCAGCACTTTATGGATTAGATGCATTAACAGAGGACGAGCTAGCTACATTACAATCTGCTGAAAACCTTGGCAATGCAATGGTGAAAATGCTAGCAAACCGTGCAAACATTGGCTTTACAACAGGTGGACATACTGGCGATGATGTGTTCTTATATTCATTCGGACCTTCTAAAATAACAGGGCTAGTAGAAAACACTGATTTAGCTCATGCTATGGCACAATTTATGGACTTTGACTTAAACACATTAACAAATGAGCTATATGTACCAGCAACAAAGGCTTTAACGGAAAAAGGCTTTACAACAAAAATCGATTTATCTGATAAAGAAAATCCAGTATTTGTTGCACAAAAAGCAGATATTACAGTCAAAATTCCTGTTAATAAAAATACAATGAGCTATGAGCAAGCTTCCACAAATACGGCTAAAACGCTGACATTTGACACAATCAATGTCTATAATGGCACTGAGTTTTACGTATCGAAAAAGCTTTTACAAGCAATCAACTAAAAATAAGGGCGTATCTGAAATGTGATGTTCAGATACGCTTTTTTGATCACTTGCTCTTTATTTTTGAGCGGAGTTCCTCTTTTTGATCTAACGTAATATGTTTTTAATATAATGTTCCATCTGTCCACTTATTTCACTTAATGTTTCAATCGCTTCACTAAATTGTTGGACAAGCTCAGCCTGCTCATTGGAGGCTGATTCAATTTGCTCCATACTTTCCATCAGTGCCTGTACATTACTTGTAATAGTTTTAAGAGAGGTTTCAATTTGCTCTGTCGCTGTGGCTGTTTCATTTGAAAGCTTGCGAACCTCCTGTGCAACAATATTAAACCCTGCTCCGTATTGCCCTGCACGAGCCGCTTCTATTGAGGCATTTAAGCCAAGTAAGTTCGTTTGTCTTGAAATGGTTTTAATAAAATCTGTAATCTCATTAGAGCGTGAAGAGTTTTCTAAGGCATGGCGAGATTTTTCAGTAATGGTTTCGCTTGTTGCGGATAATTCTTCTGAATGTGCCGCAATGGTATGTACTTTTAATTGTAGCTCTTGAATCGTAGCTTGCAGGTTGTCCATAAAGCTTTCTACTTTTTCCTGCGCATCGTTTGGAAAGAGCAAGCTTAAGACCGCAACAACTTTACCATTTTCACGAACAGGATATAGCTCTGTATGCATTGGAACGCCAAAATACTCTTTTGGAATATCCCGTTTTAAAATTTCGCCTTTCGTAACACTTCGGAAATCAGGTGTATCCTCAATAATTGTGCCGACCTGTAAATGAGTTTTCACTTTTGTTCCCTCTAATACAAAGAGAACCTTTCTTTCCTTCGCACTATTGATAGTTAACGCTATTTCCTTGTTAAAAATTTCATGAAAAATCGGTAAAGTTTCCTTTAATGATTGAATAATATCCATAGCCAATCTCCTTCTGTTTTTTTTCATTATACTCGAATAAATAAAGGAAACGTTAATATTTTCCTAATAAAAAATTGCCCCAAAAGCTTTGAGGCAATTTCCATCAATTATTTATTATCGAAGGTTATAGAACGATTGTAAACCAAGGTATTCTGCTGTTACACCAAGCTGATCTTTAATTCGAAGAAGTTGGTTGTATTTTGCAATACGGTCTGTACGTGATGGAGCACCTGAGCACGAACCTTGATATATTAGCATTTCTCTGAACTATAAAGTTGTGATATTGCATTGTTCACATACTATCGAATTTTAATAATTCAATCCATGTATGTGTTAATTCACATTATAACAACTATCTGAAAAATTAAAAACAGATTTCTTTTCACGATTGTTTATCATTGATAAATAAAAACATCCTCGGAAGGACGCCTGTAATTTATCTTCTACTTTTTTTGAGAAAATGGCAACATTGTTGTAAACAATATCTTTGTCTACTTGAGGAGTTAAACTATGTAGTTCTCACCCATCATTTGCTTGCTCATTTAATAATGCTTCAAATTCAGCAATTGCGCTTTCAATATATAATTCTCGTACTTTAACTGTTTTATATATAATCATATGTATTTACTTCCTTACATACAGCATACGTCATTGTCATTTTTTCAACATAATAATGGGAATATTAACCCAAAATAAAAATCGTCACTATGGTTAAACAGTGACGATTGGTGATGTTATTGATCTTGTGATTTATTTGTGGTCAATTCTATTAAGTCAGCGATGAACTCAGGAGTCTCAATAAATGCAAAAACTTGGAATTTATCATTACGTTTGTTCCCCATGGTGTGGTTCAAATCGTGTTCTCGTTTTATCAATCCAATCGTCAAACTCTTTTTGTAGATATTTTTCATTCCATATGCCTTCGCATTTAAAGCAATGCTCAAATGATGTAATTCTTTGTCCGTTAGTCGTTTTTCTTCGTTCATACGAACCTCCACCGATAATTTTTTTGCATCTTAGAAATTGGTGAATTTTGGTAATAAATATTATAATAACAAATTGAAAAATAGCGGACAAATAAAAAAATAGTGTCATTAATGAGTGCCATCATATAAATCAAATTTTAAATTGTTTTCAATATAAGCTTTCTCTTCAGCAGGAGTCATTAAACGAGTTGCTCTCCCTGAATTTCTTGAATCTTCGCCACCTTGCATCTCCCAAATTGCGTTATGATCTTCTACAGCATGAGAAAAATCACCTTTCGACCATCTTTCCAATATTGGAATGTAAAGTTCGTTAAATTTATAATCGTTCATTTTACATACAGCCAACAATCGGTCAATTTTTTCTTGCGTTATTTGCTCATGACCCCATTTTACACTAGCTTCAACTTTTTGATGAGACATGCTATGGATAGTTTCGTTTACTTTGCTTTCTACTAAATTGTCAGGATAAAGCAATTCCTCTTTTGTAACTTTTTTATCTTCAAGCGCTACTCCATCATTCTCAACAGTTACAGTTGCTTTTTCTGGCGTAGGTTTCTCCTTTTGTTCAGTAAATTTGAAGTAACCAAAAATTCCTCCAAAAGTGACCAATACTGCAATGATAACAATTGCAGACTTTGTTTTTCTTTTCATGTTATTAACTCCTCATAGTAATTTATATCATTATGTAATTAGGATAATAATAACAGAATATTGAAACAAGGTTCAATGAAAAACTATAGTACGAACACTGTTCGTAGATAATGGTATATACAATGTATATCCCATGTTAACCAAGTCAATAATGGCTTCGTTTAAGTGTCGGAGCAATGTTCCGAACTTTCTCCAATAATACTTACTGGCAAATTTGCCATAAACTCAACTTTATGACTGCAATATAACCTCAAAGGTAGACAGTTCCTCACTACCTTTGCCAAGTTGGTCGTTTGAATGTTGTCGTGCCTAGCAATTCTCAAGCAACTACATAAATCCAGTCCATTGCGTAAATTTGCTTGTATTGCATAATGACGCAGTGTATGCGGTGAACAACGAATATCTGGTCGTACTTTTGCTTTTTCTCCTGCTTCTCGTACAATTACTTCAATTTAGGCTGTGGTCAGCGGTCTACCACTGTGAGCTAAAAAATAATTGTTATTGTGAGCAGGTCTGCCTAAACTGCTCAAATATCCTTCACAAATACGTTCGTAACGAATCATATATTTCCGAAGCATTAAACTAATTGGCACATATCGCCATTTAACACCTTTGCCAAATATTTTCAATGTCGTATCTTGCACCCAATCCACCTCTAAATTTATTAATTCCGAACATCTAATGGCTGTATGGCGATAATTACTTTGTTTCGTGCGTTCAAATACGTTTTAAAATCGTATGCTTCAATTATTTTCGCAATTTCTTGGTCAGTAAATGTAGATATAACAGTTTTATCTTCTTTCAACAATTTTGTGCGTGCCATGATGTTGAACGTGACATACTCTTCTGCCACCAAATATGTATAAAACAACCTCAACTATTTAATTACAGTGTTACGTCGCCTTTTTACCAAGATTTAATTGATGTTGAATATATTTTTTTACAGGAACTGTTGAAACGTCTTCAATTTCATTCACCTTATGAAACTCGTTCAGATATTGAATGAAGTGAATTGTATTTATAAGTTTTTGTTGTTCTGCTTGAATAATTTTTAATCTGTAATTCGAATGTAAATTCTTTCAACAAATCTTTAATGAGCATGAAAAACCCCCAATCTACAAGTGTTTATCACACTTATAAATCAGAGGTTGAAACAATACACTTGTATTGCTAAATTCACTTAAGTGTATAACATAGCTCAAACCTTGCTAAAGTGACGTATATGACAAGGTTCAAGCTATTTTTCATGCAAATAAATGATTACTTCAAGTTATAGAATGAGCTTAAACCAAGGTACTCAGCTGTTACACCAAGCTGATCTTCAATGCGAAGAAGTTGGTTGTATTTTGCAACACGGTCTGTACGAGATGGCGCACCTGTTTTAATTTGTCCAGCATTTGTTGCAACTGCAATATCAGCAATTGTTGCATCCTCTGATTCACCAGAGCGGTGAGAGATAACAGCTGTATAGCCAGCACGTTTCGCCATTTCAATTGCTTCAAATGTTTCTGTTAATGTACCGATTTGGTTTACTTTAATAAGGATAGAGTTCCCTACACCCTGCTCAATACCTGCTGCTAATTTTTTTGTATTTGTTACAAATAGATCGTCGCCTACTAATTGTACGCGGCTACCGATACGCTCTGTTAATAGTTTATGTCCAGCCCAGTCATTTTCATCTAAGCCATCTTCAATTGAAATAATTGGGTATTTATTTGTTAATTCTTCATACCAATCAACCATTTCTTCAGATGTTTTGACAACACCTTCACCATCTAAGTGGTATTTGCCATCTTCTTTATTGAATAGCTCAGAAGATGCTACGTCCATTGCAAGTTTTACTTCCTCGCCTGGTTTATAGCCAGCTTTTTCAATTGCTTCTAAAATAACTGTGATTGCTTCTTCGTTAGAGCCAAGGTTTGGTGCGAAACCACCTTCATCGCCAACTGCTGTATTATAGCCTTTTTCTTTTAGAACAGCTTTTAAGTTATGGAAAATTTCAGCACCAATGCGTAATGCATGGCGGAAAGATTCTGCACCTACAGGCATCACCATAAATTCTTGGATATCTACATTATTATCTGCATGTGCGCCACCATTTAAGATGTTCATCATTGGTACTGGTAATTGCTTAGAGTTAAACCCACCAAGATATTGATAAAGAGGTACATCTAAATAATCTGCCGCAGCATGTGCAACTGCCATTGATACACCTAAAATTGCGTTAGCACCTAGCTTACCTTTATTTTCTGTGCCATCTAGCTCGATTAAAGCTTTGTCAATAACAACTTGATCAAGAACAGAGTAATTTCCTTCTAGTTCTTGTGCAATCGTTGTATTGACATTTTCAACTGCTTTTAATACACCTTTGCCTAGGTAACGAGATTTGTCACCATCGCGTAATTCTACCGCTTCGTATTCACCTGTTGATGCACCTGATGGTACGATAGCGCGACCAAAAGCGCCTGATTCTGTAAATACTTCAACCTCTACTGTTGGATTCCCACGTGAGTCTAAAACTTCGCGCGCATAAACTTGTGTAATAAATGGCATAATTAATTCTCCTCTTTCTCAATTAATGATTGTCCTGTCATTTCAATAGGCTGTGACACCTGTAATAATTCTAACATGGTTGGCGCCAAATCGGCTAAAATACCACCATTTCTTAACATACTATTTGCTTTTGTCACAATTACTGGTACAGGATTTGTTGTATGAGCTGTCATTGGCTCCCCTGCTAATGTTAACACTTCATCAGAGTTACCATGGTCAGCTGTAATAATAGCTGCGCCACCTTTTGCAAGGAGTGCATCTACTACTTTTCCTAAACATTCATCGACTGCTTCAATGGCTTTAATCGTCGGCTCTAGCATACCACTATGCCCCACCATATCAGGGTTAGCAAAGTTAAGTATAATACCATCGAATTTATCAGCCGCAATTTCTGCAAGCAAGGCTTCTGTCACCTCGTACGCAGACATCTCAGGCTTTAAGTCATATGTGGCAACCTTTGGTGAGGCAATTAAAATACGCTCTTCACCTGGGAATTTATCCTCACGACCACCACTCATAAAGAATGTTACATGTGGATATTTTTCTGTTTCGGCAATGCGTAGCTGTGTTTTACCGTTTGTGGCTAACACTTCACCAATTGTATTTTTTAGGTTGTCATTTTCATAGGCAACCTGTGCATTGACTTCATCACTATAATGCGTGAAGGATACAAATTTTAGATTTTTTGGATGGTTAGCTGATAACACAAAGCCATCAAATTGTGGATTTGTAAGCACTGTGGATAGCTGTATCGCACGATCAGGACGGAAATTAAAGAAAATGACTGCATCATTATCACCAATCGTTGCTACTGGCTCACCATGCTCTTGAATGCTAAATGGAATGACAAATTCATCTGTCGCTTCACGTTCATACGATTCAGCTACACCGCTTTTAGCACTATCTGCCGTTTGCCCAACACCATCCACAAGCACATTATACGTAAGTGCCACGCGATCCCAGCGTTTATCGCGATCCATTGCATAATAGCGCCCATGAATAGACGCAAATTGACCAACACCAATATCAGCCATTTGTTTTTCTGTTTCCTCTATATAGCCGATAGCTGTTGTTGGCCCAACATCACGACCATCTAAGAAGCCATGTACAAAAACATCCTCTACGCCCTGCTGCTTAGCAAGCCTTAACAGTGCAAACATATGCTCATAATGACTATGAACACCACCATCTGATAGCAGCCCCATAATATGCAGCTTTGATTGATGTGCCTTAACATGTGCGATTGCGTCTAAAAATGCTTGATTTGTAAAGAAGTCGCCTTCGCGAATCGACTTATTTAAGCGTGTTAAGCTTTGATAAACAATACGTCCGGCACCGATATTTAAGTGTCCTACCTCTGAATTACCCATTTGTCCTTCAGGTAGTCCAACCGCCTCACCCGCAGCTGTTAATGTTGTATGTGGGAACTCATTCCAATATCGATCAAAATTTGGCTTATGCGCCTGTGCTACTGCATTTCCAAATGTTTCATCTCGAAATGCAAAGCCATCTAAAATAATTAATGCTACTGGCTTTTTAGGCATTTGCTGCCGCCTCCAATAATGTTAAATAAGATTCTGGTTGTAAGCTTGCTCCACCAACTAGAGCACCATCAATATGCTCTTTTGTTAAAAGCTCCTGAATGTTGTCAGGCTTCACACTGCCGCCGTATTGAATGCGCACAGCATTCGCCGTTTCAGCATTATATAGCTCTTCGATTACTGCTCGAATCGCTCCACATACTTGATTGGCATCGTCTGCCGTAGCAGTTTTACCAGTGCCAATTGCCCAAATTGGTTCATAGGCAATGACCATATGCTCTACCTGCTGTGCTTCAAATCCAGCAAGTGCCGCTTTAATTTGACCCGCAACCTTTTGCTCTGTTGTGCCTGCTTCACGTTCCTCTAGCGTTTCACCACAGCAAATAATCGGTACGATATTATGTGCAAGTGCTGCTGCTACCTTTTTATTAATAGCATCATCTGTTTCATTGTAGTATTCACGGCGTTCTGAATGCCCTAAAATAACATAGTCCACTGCTACACTTGCAAGCTGTGTTGGGCTAATTTCACCAGTAAAAGCACCCTCATTTTCATAATGCATTGTTTGTGCACCAATCGCTAGCTCTGACTCACTAGCAACTTGCACAAGTGTAGGTAGGTAAAGAGCTGGTGCGCAAACAACAGCGTCCACTTTATCATTAGAAGGAAGTTTATCCTGTACTGCATCTACAAACTGAATAGCCTCTTCAAATGTTTTAAACATTTTCCAGTTACCTGCAATAATTGGTTTACGCATCATTTTGCCTCCGATTAGCTTATTTATCGTTTAGTGCTACAATCCCTGGAAGCTCTTTGCCTTCCATTAATTCTAGGGAAGCACCGCCACCTGTAGAAATGTGATCCATTTTATCTGCTACTGCAAATTTTTCAACAGCAGCGGCTGAATCACCACCACCGATTACTGTATAGCCTGCAGTTGCTGCCATTGCATCAGCAACTGTTTTTGTACCACTTGCAAATTTATCCATTTCAAAGACACCCATTGGTCCATTCCAAATAATTAACTTGGAGTTTTGAATAATGTCCGCATAGCGAGCTGCTGTTTTGGGTCCAATATCAAGTCCCATCCAATCAGCCGGAATTGCATCAATATCAACAACTTGTGTTTCAGCATCTTGCGAAAATTCATTTGCTACAACAGCATCAATTGGCATATGTAATTGCACGCCTTTTGCTTTTGCTTTATCAATAAAGGATTTAGCTAGCTCGATTTTATCTTCCTCTAATAAAGATTTACCAATATCATAGCCCTGTGCCTTAATGAACGTATAAGATAGGCCACCACCAATAATTAAGTGATCTACTTTTTCTAACAGACTTTCAATAACACCAATTTTATCTTTTACTTTGGCGCCACCAATAATAGCCGTAAATGGACGCTCAGGGTTTGACAATGCTTTGCCAAGTACATCTAATTCCTTTTGCATTAGGAATCCAGATACTGCTGGAATATGTTTAGCGATTCCTTCAGTAGAAGCATGTGCACGATGAGCTGCACCAAAAGCATCGTTGACATAAATATCAGCTAGCTGTGCAAATTGCTGCGCTAATGCTGGGTCATTTTTCTCCTCACCTGCGTGGAAGCGCACGTTTTCAAGCAACACAATATCGCCATTTTGCATAGTGGCAACAGCTTGCTCTACCTTTTCTCCAATCGACTCATCCAGCTTTGTCACAGGCTTGCCAATTAACTCAGCTAGGCGAATACCAACTGCTGTTAAACGCATATCCTCTTTTACTTCACCTTTCGGACGACCTAAGTGTGAAGCTAAAATAACTTTAGCACCTTGCTCTACTAAATATTCGATTGTTGGAATAGCTGCACGAATACGTGTTTCATCTGTAATAGCACCATCTGCCATTGGTACATTAAAATCTACACGCACAAAAACACGTTTACCTTTTACATCAATATCTGTCATTGTCTTCTTATTTAACATGAAGAAACTCCCTTCAAAGCTTGTTAGTATTTCATCAAGGTATTTTGGTACATCGTCTAGAGGTGTTGCTTATCTCCAATTTTTGATTATGAACCCTTATACTTGCTCTTATAGTAGCAAAAGTTACGTACGATGTCTTGTAATTACTAAAAAGGGAGTAAGGGTAAATTCCCTTACTCCCTTTACCCTTGTATATTATATCGATTAGATATTATAAAGGCTATACTTTTTGTCTATAAAAGCAGTATTGTGTCACACTTATTACGTAAATTGTTCAAATGTGATGCTTATTTATTGTTGAAACCTTGCTCTGCAATGTATAAAGCTAAGTCCATTAAGCGAGTAGAGTAACCAATTTCATTATCATACCAAGCAAGAACTTTTACCATTTTATTTTCTAATACCATTGTAGAAAGACCATCTACAGTTGATGAGTGATGGTTACCATTGTAATCAATTGATACTAACGGTAGCTCATTGTAGCCAAGAATACCTTTTAATTCATTTTCAGAAGCTTCTTTTAATGCTGCATTAATCGTTTCCTTCGATACATCTGCTTTTAGCTCTACAACTAAGTCTACACATGAAACGTTAGGTGTTGGGACACGCATAGAGAAGCCATCTAATTTACCTTTTAATTGTGGTAATACTTTTGAAACAGCTACAGCTGCACCTGTTGTTGTTGGAATCATAGATACCGCACCAGCACGTGCACGACGTGGGTCTGAGTGTGGGAAGTCTAGGATTCGTTGGTCATTTGTATAAGAGTGAATTGTTGTCATCATACCACGCTCAATGCCAAATTTTTCATCTAATACTTTTGCTACTGGTGCAAGACAGTTTGTTGTACAAGAAGCATTTGAAATCACATCATCAGTTGCTGGGTTGTAGTCTGTATGGTTTACACCCATTACAAATGTAGGCATTGCGCCTTTAGCTGGTGCAGAAAGAATCGCTTTTTTAGCACCTGCTTCAACATGTTTGCCTACTTCTTCCATTGAACGGAAACGACCAGTACATTCAAGCACTACATCTACGTCTAGTTCACCCCAAGGTAGTTGTGCTGGATCTTTTTCAGCATATACTTTTACGCGCTTGCCATTTACTACGAAAGAATCTTCATCTGCATTGACTTCAGCATCATAGATACCGTGGACTGAATCATATTTCAATAGATGTGCAAGTTGACCAGCATCTGTTAAATCGTTGACAGCTACTACTTCAATTTCATCATGCTCCATTGCCTCACGAAATACTAAGCGTCCAATACGTCCAAATCCATTAATCGCTAATTTTAATGCCATTGTTAATTCCTCCAATAATGTGTAATGTATGTTTCTAAAAAATAGAAACATTAAATTTATGCTCATTCAAAAAGCGCTGTAGCACTTTTTGAAGTCGAGTGACCTATGTTTATATAAGTTATTCAAAATCATTATTTTCACTAGATGATAAACGAGCAGCAATAGCTTTTGCAGCTGCCTCATCTGTGATAAATATTGTTTGCTTTGGTGCTACCTTAAAATATGAAAGCATAGCATTGACCTTTTGTTTTCCTGCTGCTACTGCAATAACCTGCTGACTTTTTTTCACCTGCTCAAGCTGAATGCCAATTGTACGTATACGATGCACGACCTCTCCTTTGGCATTAAAATAATAGCCAAAAGCCTCACTGACAGCACCCTTCTCCACTAAAATTCGTAAATCTTCAGGAGAAGAATTACGGCGAATCGCCATCTCCTCTGCGGAGCCAATCCCATGAATCACACAGTCTGCCTGCTCATAAAATGCCATCATTTCTGTTATCATCGGCTCTGTTAGCATTGCTTGATAAGCTTGCTCACTTAAATACTCAGGTAAAAATAAGGTGCGATACTGCGCCTCCATCTGCATAGCAAATGTTGCAACAAGTGTATTTGCTTGCATTTGCATTTCATGTCCGATGCCTCCACGTGCAGCAACAAATGTCATATCTTTTGTTTTTTCTAATGGGTGTAAAAATTGTGCAAGAGATGCCACTGATTTTCCACCTGTGACGGCTACTACTTGCCCTTTAAAAGCTGTTGACATAAATTGCAATGCCGCTTCTTTACCAAGCAAGGTCAATATCGTATCGTCTGCATTATAATCACCTGGCACAACAACTACACGCTGTATGCCAAAATGAGCCTCAAGCTGTTTAGCAAGCTGTGTCAGACCTGACCATTCATAAACAATTGCTCTTAACTTTTCAATTACAATCTCACCATCATCTGTACATACCATACCCGATTTTTGTGAATCTAATAACCCTTGTTCACGTAAAATATCTGTTTCTTTGCGTATTTCTCGCTCTGTCATTTTTAATGAATCCGCAAGTGTGCGTCGTCCGATGGGTTGCATAAGCTGAACGGTTTGTAAAATTCGGTATCTAGATTGCAGAAGCGGATACATTTCAGGAAGTAGTCTTTGCTGTGCCTCAGGAACAGTTAACATATTTATCTACTCCCTTTTATAACAGTGGGTTGCTTTTAGTCCCACCATTTAAAATTATGTCCCACTTATATAGCTATTATAATATGCTTTATGTAAAAGAGCAAGTAGTATCCAAAGAAAAAAGCCCCGTAACGTTGGTCATCGCTACGAGGCTTATACATTCTTATTTTGTAAAAGATAAAATTGCGTTTTTCTTAAATCCTTCTAACGCTTTTGTTGCTTCACCTTTATTTGCAAATTCAAAAATACGAACATCCTGCTTCTCAAATACTGTAATAACCCACATTGTAAAATCTCCCTTCAACATTGTTTTTGTAATATAACAACTTCCAAAATCTATAATAATTTTCACCGACTGTTTTATAACAACTTCTTGCTTGATTCCTATTCTACGCCGATTTTTTAGAAAAGGAAGCCCAATGTGAAGGTCTTCACAAACTGTTCAAATTCAAAACGCTTTCATTGAACAATTTGTGAATTGTATAGCTTATAGCGAATAACCGTGCCAAATTAACAAGTTATCTTTCACTGAAATGTTCCATTAATGTAGCATAATCTAAGTTGCCATACTGAATAATTTGACCACCCTTTTCAACTACAGGAATCATCAGCATATATTTTTCATGTATATGATCATCTGCTTCAATATCAATGATCTCAATATCGAATGGTATATCCTCCTGTACAAGCTTTAATGTGCGTAAACCGTCTACACATAGCGGACAATTTGCCCGACTAAAAAACTTCACCAGCATTGCTAGCACCCCCTTCTTCTATTATAAAGCGAAATGGCTAATCAGGTTTTACAGCATAAAGGAAAAGCTGCCTTCTTTACGTATTGAGCACTAGACTACTTTTTTGTAATCACTGCATTTTTGCCAATGATTACTGTTATCACCACAATGATGGCTACAATAATCGTAAACCAAGTGATAGATTCATGTAAAAATAATGTAGCAAAAAGAATCATTAGAAATGGCTGTAAATATTGAATTTGACTTACTCTTGCAATGCCACCTAATGCCATGCCGCTATACCATGCTACATATGCTAAAAATTGACTGACAACAGCTAAATAGAGCAAGCTTAGCCATGCTGTTACAGGAGCATGTAACATCACTGCTGTGAAATTTAAAACAACTGGAATTATAAAAAATGGTGCAGCAATTAAAATAGCCCAAGCAATAACTTGCCAGCTTCCTAATTCCTTCGCCAATTGCCCGCCCTCTGCATAGCTAAGCCCTAATATTACCACTGCTGCTAATAACGCTAAATCCGCTATATGTAATTGCCCTAGCCCAAGATAAACCGCATAAATGATAACTGCTATCGCACCAGCAATACTTGAAAGCCAAAACTTTAAGGAAGGCTTCTCTCCTGCTCTTATTATAGCAAAGCCTGCTGTTGCCAAAGGTAAAAGCGCTAATTCTACAGCGCCATGAGAAACCGGTAAGCTTATCATTGCCCACGAGGTCAATAATGGAAATCCTAACACTGCCCCAAAGGATACAAGCAATAAGCTTTTAAATTGACGAGCAGTAGGTAGCTTTTCCTTTCTTATCAGTAAAACAATCGCCACAATAATTGCCGCTATGACAACTCTTCCTAAGCCTACGATAGTTGCCCCAAAATATGGTACAGCTACACTTGTTGCTGGCAAAGTTAAACTAAAGCAAATAACCCCTAATAACCCTAACAGTAATCCCACTTTTTCTGTTTTTTGTTTCTGCATTATTCCAAACCTCCTATTTTTCATGCCATCTGTCCCTGGTATACTCAATAGTAAAAGGAGCTATATCGAAAATAAATAGAATTTTCTATCAACTGTCCTGGTACAGATAAAGGAGAGAGCTTGTATTGCAGACTAAATATTTAGAAATTATTAAGGACATTAAAGCACAGCTCACAAAGGGCATACTTACTACAGGTAGCAAGCTGCCATCCGTAAGACAATTATCTCAGCAATTTTCGTGCAGTAAAAATACAGTACTACGAGCCTATAATGAGCTAGAAAAGGAGCATATTATTTTTTCTGTCCCTAAAAGTGGCTACTATGTTGTTCATCAGGCTACACAGCCAAGTGCACCACAACAAATCATTGATTTTTTGTCTGCTGGGCCAGATAAACGTATTATGCCATATATAGAATTTCAGCACTGCATGAACCAAGCCATTGACATCTATAAGGAAGAATTATTTAGTTACAACGATCAACAAGGGCTTTATGCTCTTCGTGTTCAATTAGCAAAGTATTTGCAAAACTTACAGGTCTTTACAAGTCCAGAGCGACTTTTTATTGTATCAGGCTCTCAACAGGCACTCCATTTATTAGCGTCAATGCCCTTTCCAAACGGCAAACATAATATACTCGTTGAGCAGCCTACCTATTTTGGCTTTATTGAAGCCGTTCGTCTTCAGCAAGTTACTACGCTTGGTATTGATTTAACAATGGAGGGCATTGATTTAGAGCAGCTTGAATATATTTTTCGCAACAATGATATAAAATTTTTCTATATTGTACCGAGATTTCAAAATCCGCTTGGTCATAGTTATACAAATGAGGAGAAAAAACGCATTGTAGAGCTTGCAGAAAAATATGATGTGTATATTGTGGAGGATGATTTTTTAGGTGATTTAGATCCAAACATGAAAGCAGACCCATTATTCTCTTTTAATCCTTCTGGTCGAGTGATTTATATTAAAAGCTTTTCAAAAGTATTTTTGCCAGGCTTACGAGTAGGTGCAGTTGTACTTCCAGCTTTAATGATTCATGATTTTTCACGCTATAAATTCAGTGCCGACTTTAATAGCTCCGTGCTTTCACAGGGAGCATTAGATATTTATTTAAAAAGCGGTATGTTTGATAGTCATATTAAAACAATAAAAGAGCTATATAGCAGAAAAATGAATGCCCTACAGACAGCTTGTGAAGCATTGCTACCTAACCATATCCATTTTACAAAGCCTACTTCTGGCTTTTATCTTTCGATTATGCTGCCAGACCATATCAGCGCTAAGCAGGTTGTCCATTTATTACATGAAAAAAATATATGGATGGACGATGCCTCTAGAATGTTTTTACCAGCCTACCAGCAGGATCATCTTATTCGCTTAAGTATTTCTCAAGTGGAGGAACATCTGATTGAAGAGGGGATTAACGAGTTAGCCTATTGTCTGTCATTATTAGAGCGCAATAAAAGCCGCTACAAAAATATGCGACCTCTATTATAAAAGGCAAGGCATTGTGTGCGAATAAACGACACAGCAATGCCTTGTTTTTAAATTATTTTAAATGTGTATCAAGGAATTTTACCATGGCATTGTAAAATTCAATTCTGTTTTCTTCATTTGCAAAGCCATGTCCTTCATTATCTTTTAACATATACTCTACATCTACACCTCTAGCACGTAAAGCTTCCACAATTTGATCGGATTCTGCTTTATTCACACGTGGGTCATTTGCGCCTTGTGCAACAAATAATGGCGTTTTAATTTGATCCGCATGGAAAACAGGTGATACTGCTGTTAATAATTCCTTATCTTCCTCTGGATGACCTACGCGCTCATAAAACATATTACGCATTGTTTCCCAATATGGTGGAATTGTATCTAGTAGTGTAAAGATATTCGATACACCAACGTAATCCACTGCTGCGGCATATAAATCTGGTGTATACGTAATACCAGCTAATGTTGCATAGCCACCAAAGGATGCACCATAAATACCAATACGCTCAGGGTCTGCAATACCTTGGTCAATTACCCATTGTACGCCATCTGTAATATCATCCTGAATTTTTAAACCCCATTGCTTATTCCCAGCCTGTAGGAATTCCTTGCCATAGCCAGTTGAAGAACGGAAATTCACTTGTAGCACAGCATAGCCACGATTTGCTAATAGCTGCACCTCTGGATTAAAGCCCCACATATCACGAGCCCATGGTCCACCATGTGGATTAACAATTAATGGTAAATCTTTAGCTTCTTTATTTTTCGGCAATGTTAAATAGCCATTGATTGTTAAGCCATCTCGACTCTTATACGAAATCGGATGCATCTCAGCCAATTCCTCAGAATTTAGCCAAGGGCTTAATGTTGCTAGCTCTGTTAGCTCATCGGTTGTTGAGTCATAGTAATAGTACTTTCCATAGACTGTATCACTTGAAACACTTACAATAAATTTTGTCATTTCTTTATTGTAATCATTGATACCTAATTCACTCTCATGAACACCAAGCTTGTTTTGAATTTTACGGAAGAGCTGTTCAAAATTTTCATCAAAGAACTGATAATGAGGCTTATCCGTAATATATGCACCATATAATACTTTATCTTGCTCAGCATTATATAATATGCCTGCAACATCAACCTCTTCATTGGACATAATTACTTCTTCATTACCTTCTAAATCATACTTCACAGCCTCTATTTTATCTCTGCCTTTGTTAGATATAGCATAAATAAATTGGTTATCTTTTGAGAAAGCTAATGGCATGACTTCATCGCCTGCTTCTATTTCAATAAATGGTTTAAATTCATCTTTTTCAGAATCACGATAAAGAATCGTTCCTACTACACCATCAGAGGCTACAGCAACACGCACTTCTCCATTACGATCCGCTAACCAGCTTGTAATATTTCCAGGATTTTTAGCAACATGCGTTGTTTCACCCGTCTTAATATTTAGCTTATATACATCAAAAACAGTTGCATCCTCTTTATTCATCATAATAAGAATTTCATCTTTCACGCCTTGAAGTCCACTTAGTATCCCTACTGTTACGTTAGGATACGGCGTTAAATCCTGTTCTTTTGCACCATTAAAGGTTGTGGAATAAATATGGTAGTTTTCATCACCACCATTATCCTTTAAGTAAAGCAATGTATCGTCCTTCCAGAAGAATCCTGCAATATCGCGATCTGTTGAATTGGACACACGTACTGGCTCACTATCATCATTCATTTTTTTCACAAATACATTGGAACGATTTTCCCATGCAGCAGCAAATGTAATATAATTGCCATCAGGTGACAGTTCATAGCCAAAGCTACCAGGATTTTTCATAAAATCTTCCACAGAGATTTCTGGAACACCTTCATTATTTGTAGCATTTTTAATATTTTTAGCATTGTTTAAAATTTTATTTGCATCCTGTTTTGAAATAAATTCATTATCCACGGATACACCATTCCATAAGCCAAGCTTATTCGCTGTGTCCCAGTATGCTGTAAGTGATGCTTCTTGGTCTTCTTTATTTAAAGCTCTTACTAAAATACGAGCGGCTTCATCACGTTTAATGGCTACATCTAAATCTGTGAATTCCTCAGCCTTTACCCACTTATCCATAATTTGTTGACGCATTGATTCCGAGCCGTGCTGGAATGTTAAAGCCGTTACAGCTAAGTCTAAAAATTCCTGTGATGACAATTGCTCCTCTTGCGCAATAGCTACACTTTGCGTGTCATTAGTAGCACGCACCTCTTGCATTGTTGCAGGAACTACAGCAGACGTTGTTAAAATAATCGCCAATGATGCAGATAGAAATCTTTTTTTCAACATAACTCCTCCTTATATCAGTTTACGTTATATCGAATGTCGATATATACATAAACTATCATAACCTTTATATCACTGTCAATAATTGATAGCATTTTATGATAATTCCCTTTTTCTCCATAAAAACAATTCCAACGAATTGGTACTTATACCGTATGAAATGAACGGAAGTTGACATACTAAATACTGCAACAAAATAACATCTAGGAGGCGTTTCTTTTGTCACAATCGTTTTATAATGAATCATCCAATCAAAACAATTTTAATCAGCAGCAAAGCCTAAATCATGGCGGCCATGAAATGATGGACATGCATGAAACCATTGGTGAAGTTATGGCTGGTATGAACCAAGCAATTATTTTGCGTCCACATGTAAAAGACCCTGAATTATTAAGCATTTTAGATCGCCAATACAATTTTACATTAGGCATGTATAACACAATTGTTGAAGCTTTTAGTACAGGTCATGATCCAACTGTTCCTACAGGGCGCTACCAAATGGAAACAGGAAATGATTTCAAATATGGTATGACGGCTGGCCAACCGAAAAAGCCAATGCAAAATGCCAATGAAATCAATGATGAAATGATTTCTGGCTTCTTACTAGGTGCGCAAAAAGGAGCGGCAAAATGTATGACAACGGCTGCTCTGGAAACAACAAATCCTGTTGTACGTCGTGTTGTTGCGGATAGTATCCCTAACTGTATTGAAATGGGCTACGAATTGTCTATTTATCAAAATAAACATGGCTACTATCAAGTGCCACAATATTCTCAGCAAGATATGCAAATTATGCTGAATGCCCATACAACAACATCTAATCCACTTCATTAAAAAACAGTCCATGGCGACCTCTTATCGCCATGGACTGTTTTAGCTTTTCGAATTTATGGCAAAAAAAAGAATCCCCTCAGAAAGGATTCTTTTTTTCGACTATTACTAGTCTTCACGTACAGTATGTTCACTAAAAAATAATTTGGAGTTGTTGCTTTTTTGAAGGTTTGAAAGGAAGAAATAGGGGAATAATGCCAACTAGAGCAATATTCCCGATATTTTCCCTCTCCATCTCCACTAAGCAGGCTGCTAAACTACTTATTAGGAGATTGAGTTATAACAGTATATCAATAATCAGTAAAATGGCGCCCTCGGAGGGAATCGAACCCCCAGTGCAAGAACCGGAATCTTGCGTGTTATCCATTACACCACGAGGGCAAAAGACACAAAAAAAAAGTACACACTCTATCTAGGCTTTCGAAAAGCATGATGTAGATAACCCTCATTTTTGAAGCATACCTGCAAAATAGTGTAACGTACTTTAAACTTATGACCTTAACTATTATACAAACGTCTAACCTATAATTCAACCATAGAATGCAAAAACAATTTATTTTTTTATTAAATTAAGCAGGGTTAATATTTGACCTTCCCTGACTATAATGTGTATGATAGGGATACAGCTGAAATAACAATGGAAATTTTCAGCAAGGGTATTCGAATTTAGTTTTTTAAGGAGGATTTAACATGAATTTAATTCCTACAGTTATTGAACAAACAAGCCGTGGTGAACGTGCCTATGACATTTATTCACGACTACTAAAAGACCGCATTATTCTTTTAGGAAGCGCTATTGATGACAACGTTGCGAACTCTATTGTCGCACAGCTTCTTTTCCTACAAGCGGAAGACCCAGATAAAGATATTTCTCTTTATATTAACTCACCAGGTGGATCAATTACAGCTGGTATGGCAATTTATGATACAATGCAGCTAATTAAGCCACAGGTACAAACAATTTGTATTGGTATGGCTGCATCTATGGGTGCTTTCTTACTTGCTGCTGGTGAGCCTGGTAAACGCTTTGCATTGCCAAATGCTGAAGTAATGATTCACCAACCACTAGGTGGCGCTCAAGGGCAAGCGACAGAAATTGAAATTGCTGCAAAGCGTATTTTATTCTTACGTGAAAAATTAAATGGTATTTTATCTGAACGCACTGGTCAACCTCTTGAGGTTATTGCACGTGATACAGACCGTGATAACTTTATGACAGCTGAACGTGCAAAAGAATACGGCTTAATTGATCATATTATGCACAGTAACAATAAATAAACATAAAAAGGCATCGCAGAGTTGTTCTGTGATGCCTTTTCTATTCAAATGAAATAACAATTTTCAGTCTTCATTTTCAATAATTGCTGCTAATGCTGAAACCGCTTGCTCGGCATCGTTGCCTTCGCTACTTAACGTTACCTCAGCTCCTTTAGCAACTGCTAAACTCATAACACCCATAATGGATTTGGCATTTACTTTTTTCTCATCTTTTTCTAAAAAGATATCAGCGCTAAAACGATTTGCTTCCTGCACAAATAGCGCTGCTTGCCTTGCTTGTAGTCCTAATTTTAATTTGACTTGGACTGTTCTTTCAATCATTCTTAAAACTCCCTTTCACTACCGTTCGTCGATTAATTTTATCTTACCTTACTTACTAGCAAAAGAACAATAAACGATTACGCATGACATTCATACCTAAAAAGTATAGAAATTTAACCACCTATTTTTTCGCCACGTCGTAATGCATCAGCAATCTCATCAATTTTTCTTAAGCGATGGTTCACGCCTGATTTACTAACAGTTCCACTTGATACCATTTCACCAAGCTCTTTTAATGTCACATCTTGATATTCCACACGAAGGCGCGCTATTTCTCGCAGCTTCTCTGGTAGTTGGTCAAGACCAATTGAATTTTCAATAAATCGAATATTCTCTACTTGACGTAATGCAGCACCAATTGTTTTATTCAAATTGGCTGTTTCGCAGTTGACAATGCGATTGACACTATTACGCATATCCCGCAATATACGCACATCTTCAAATTTCATCATTGCTTGATGTGCACCTACAATATTTAGGAAATCTGAAATTTTTTCCGCTTCTTTTAAATATGTGACAAAGCCCTTTTTACGTTCAATCGTTTTAGCATTCAGGTCAAATTCATTCATTAAATCCATTAATGCCTCACCATGTTCTTTATATAAAGAATAAATTTCTAAATGATAGGCTGATGTTTCTGGATTATTAACAGAGCCGCCTGCTAAAAATGCGCCTCTTAAATACGCTCTCTTTTGACCGCTTTTTTTAATAAGTTTTCTAGAGATCGTATGATTAAATTGAAAGTCGTCTGAGATGATTGCTAAATCGATTAACAGCTCACGTGCACCTTCTCTTACGCGGCAAATATATACGTTATTTTTTTTCAGTCGCATTTTTTTACGAACAAGTAATTCTACATTGTATGGGTATAGCTTTTTCATAATTGTATATAGTCTTCTCGCAATTGCAGCATTTTCAGTTTGCACGTCTAAGCTTAGTTGTTTATTCGCAAAGGATAATGAACCATTCATACGAATTAGGGCAGATACTTCCGCTTTCATACAATGATTATCCGCTTCTACTTGGGTTAACTCTTTTTTTGTTTCAGAAGCAAAAGACATATCACGCCCCCCTTTCAATCATGATTTCTATGTATATGTGTATCTTACCATATACAATATGTGCATTATGATGCTATAACGTTCCTCTTATTTTATCATTATAAATATCAGCATAGTCGATCAGCCATTCTGCAACATTCGTTGCATTATGTCGAACCGTTCCATCTGAGCGGATTGTAGCAATATCACGTTTAATAACCTCTAATCCCATACTTTCAAGCTTTGCCACATCAAATGTCACTGGCTCTGCTCTTTCCTCTTTATATAATTCCTTTACAGGATTAGGAAGCTCTTCATTATTCACTAAAATGGAATCGATAAAGGCACTGCCAACATGTTTATAGATAGCCTTCACATGATCACCTGCTGTATAAGAAATTGTTTCACCTTTTTGCGTCATTAAATTACAAACATATATTTTTCTGCCTTTGGCTCTCACAACAGCCTCTCCAATTTCCTTTACAAGGAGATTGGGAATAATGCTTGTATACAGGCTTCCGGGGCCAATTAAAATATAATCCGCACGTTGAATAGCCCGAATTGCCTCTGGTAACGGTTGCACATTTTCAGGCACTAAAAAAACGCGGTCAATGCGTTTGGTTGCTGTCGGAACTTTAGATTCTCCTTCAATAATAGAACCGTCCTCTAACACTGCATGTAAATTTATCTTTTTATTCGCTGCTGGTATAACGCGCCCATGAACTTTTAATACCTTGCTCATCTCACTAATAGCATGGTTAAAATCACCTGTAATATCCGTTAATGCTGTTAACATAAGATTCCCTAATGAATGTCCACGTAAATCTTCTGATGCTGAAAAGCGATATTGAAACATTTGCTCGACAAGTGGTTCAACATCGGATAATGCAGCAATCACATTGCGAACATCACCAGGGGGCGGAATGTCATAATCATCCCGTAAACGCCCTGATGACCCCCCATTATCTGCAACCGTCACAATCGCAGTAATATCAAATGGATGGTGCTTTAGCCCGCGAAGTAGCGTGGAAAGACCTGTGCCTCCACCTATCACGACAAGCTTTGTTTGCTTTTTCCCCATGCACTCAATCCTTTCTACGATGAATATCACGATGCGTGATAACCGTATTTTCTTTGCTTGCTAAATATGCCCCAAAAAATTCTGCTAATGTTACTGAACGATGCTGCCCGCCAGTACAACCAAAAGCAATAACAAGCTGGGATTTTCCTTCTTGTCGATAAAGCGGAATCATAAAATCAAATAAATCGGTTAATTTTTGTATTAATATTTGCGTATCATCTAATGCCAAAACATACGAGGATACTTCTGTTTGTAAGCCTGTTTTTGAGCGTAGCTCTTCCACATAGTAAGGATTTTTAAGAAAACGCACATCAAATACTAAGTCAGCATCAATCGGCATACCATGCTTAAATCCAAAGGACATCACATTAACAGAAAAAATTGTATCTGCCTCACTAGCAAATTCTTTTACAATTTTTTCACGCAATTCCTTAGGCTTCATTTGGGATGTATTATAAACAAAATTAGCACGTCCCTTTATTTCAGCTAGAAGGGCACGCTCTTGTTTAATGCCATTCAATGGTAAGCCGCTGACTGCTAATGGGTGGGCACGTCTTGTTTCCTTATAGCGTCTAACTAGTGTTGCATCATCTGCATCTAAAAATAAAATCCGAACCATAATATCGCCTTCTTTTAGTATATGGTCTAATGCACCAATAAGAGAATCAAAAAAATCTCCTCCGCGCATATCCATTACAGCGGCAATACGTGTGCTATTTTTTCCCGAATCCCTTAGCAAGGTTAAAAAAGTTGTGAGTAATGCTGGTGGTAAATTATCGATACAGTAATACCCTAAATCCTCAAAGCTTTGAATCGCTACCGTTTTTCCAGCTCCAGACATTCCTGTAATAATAACCAATTCATGTGTACTTTGTTGGCCTTCAACCACCACTGCTATGCAACTCCTTTATTGTTCCTTTGATATTTGTATTTTCTGATGAAGTAATTCAAAATTCGTTGTATAGTCAAACGTACCATACTGAATACCTGATTGTGAAACAGCAAATTGTAAATTCGTTCGATCTCCTTCAGCCATTGGCAAATGCGCTAAATCCTCTATTGGGTGCCATGCAAGCTTGCCTTCTCGCGTTTCTTCAAGTGGTGTTCCTTCCACATCTTTTGCAACAAATGTGTAAAGCATCCATTCGTCCACTACATCATTATTTTCTTTAATCACCATTGTATAAACACCCTTTAAATGCACATGTAATGGTGTGACATTTGTTTCCTCTTGAAACTCACGTATAGCGGCCTCATAGATGGACTCGCCACTTTCCATTTTCCCACCAGGCGCCACGTACCAGCCTCGTCTTGGTTTTTGAAGTAATAATACTTTACCGTCTTTTACGGCAATTAAATTTGCAATTCTTTGCATAGGCACACCTCTAATCACTTTTGCATTCTACTCTCCATTATAACAAGACCTCGTAAGATTTGTCCTCATTTACAACTTTTCAGCTACAAACCCTTTCCACAAAAAAAGTAGGCTGCTTTCACCTACTTGAGGCGGAAACAACCTACTAAAACAAAATAAAAGGGGGATTGCTAATTACAATTCTTATCATACACCTTTTATATGTCATTCAAGTTACAGCAATATTAAAACCACATTAAAACTACTGGTTTTTCGTTAAAATAGCAAGCTTACGCATTGATTTTCTCTAATAATTCTTCAATATAATGTTGTGCAGCCTGTGCGGCAATACTACCATCACCTGTCGCTGTGACAATTTGACGCAACGATTTTTCACGTACATCTCCAGCTGCAAAGATACCTGGAATGTTTGTTTCCATCGTATCATTTGTCACAATATAGCCTGCTTCATTTAAAATGCCTAAAGATTCAAATGGCTTTGTTAATGGTAACATACCAATATAGACAAAGACACCATCTGTAGCAAATTCTGATTCACTGCCATCGATTGTCGATTGTAATGTAACACTACCAACTTTGCCATCTGCTTCATTAATTTCTTTGACAGTGGCATTCCAAATAAAATCAATTTTATCGTTAGCAAAGGCACGGTCTTGTAGAATCTTTTGTGCGCGTAATTTATCACGACGGTGAACAATTGTTACTTTCTCAGCAAAGCGTGTTAAATAAACACCCTCCTCTACAGCTGAATCGCCGCCACCTACGACAACAAGATTTTTCTGTTTAAAGAATGCACCATCACATACAGCACAATAGCTGACACCACGACCACCAAGCTCTTTTTCACCAGGCACACCCATTTTTTTATACTCTGCACCTGTTGTAATAATAATGGCACGTGTTTTATATTCTTTTGCACCTGATTTGATTGTTTTATATTCTTCGCCATCGATGATTTCCGTTACATCACCATAAGCATATTCTGCCCCAAATTTCTTTGCATGCTCAAACATCTTTGTTGACAGCTCAGGACCTAAAATTGTATCAAAGCCTGGGTAGTTTTCTACTTCCTCTGTATTAGCCATTTGCCCACCAGGAATTCCTCGTTCAATCATTAATGTTGCTAAATTAGCACGTGATGTATAAACAGCAGCAGTCATCCCAGCAGGACCTGCTCCAATAATAATCACATCATAAATTTTTTCTTCTGACATCAATACTTCCCCCTAAACATAATACTTTTTATCTTCATTCAGAAGATGAAGATAAGGCCTCTGGCAATATTACCAAAGGAAACTTATTATAGCGTCCGTATGTTCATCGTATGTGAAAGTATAAAGTTATTCAACTAAGTTGCTCACACTTGCTCATCATGACTATTTGGTAAAAACATTAAAATTTCATCAATATATTTTGTTAATGTGGACACCGCTATACCATATTGCTGAGCAATTTCCTTCTTTGTGACTTTCAGCATGTGCGAAGTTTTAAATAAATAATCATTTGCACCCGCAATCGCTGCTGGATTTGTAAAGCGATAATTTTGCCCTAGAGCTTGCTCACATAGCACAAACCACATTTGAAACATTGGTACAATTAGTGAGGAGAGCTTACCATACTGCTCTAATAAAATTTCTGGCACATGAACAGCCCGTAAAAAGCTCGCTTCTACTTTATTTTTTTTATCAAACTCATGACCAAGTGCATAGGCTAAAAACAACTTTTCAAACGTACCTAATTGCTCCACATTTATCCATTTAGGATGCGCAATAATTTCTTGCTTATACGCTGTATCCTTTAATAAAAACAAGCCAAAAATGCGCTCACTTGTATAGTTGCTTTCTAACTTTTCAACGATAAAATCACGATTATGCTCTAATGCATCAAGCGCCAATTCATTTTCCTGCTGACGCCAAGGCTCAAATCCTTCTTTATCTGGATCTAACTCCAGCAGTTGCTCCCATGCGCTTTTGGAAATTTCCTTATGCCCTGAAAAATAACCTGCATGTGATAGCCAGAAATAAAACCCTGCATCACCTGCATAGCCTCGCTTCTGCATACTACGCAGCCATTTAAAGGCTAATTCATATTGCCCGATTAACGCCAATGTCGCACCTAGTTTATAACGATGCTCCCATGTATAGGGCTGAATTTTAACAAGAATATTTAATAACTCTTGTAAATCCTCCTCGTTTTTTTCATAGTATGCAATGACTGTTAAATTACAAAGCGCATGTAAATTTCCTTTATTTTCACGTAGCACTGTATGCAAGAGAGCCTTTGCCTGCTCTTCTTCTCCAACATAAAAATACGCAAGCGCTAGGTTATTATACGCAGACCAAAACGCTGGTCGATCTTCAATTAAATCTTCTAAAATCTGAATAGCTTCTGGAAAATTCCCCTTTTCCATGCAGCGACGAGCCTGCTCCTGACGATATAAATCCTCGCCAGATCCTTCTGGCACCTCAAATTCATCCTGCTCAAAAGCAACAAACTCTAATATTTCTGCTGCTTCATCTGCATAAGCACCCTCAGGCTCTAATTGCAAATAGCGTTCTGCAAAATTTTTAGCATCATGCATCATCCCTATACAGCCCGATACCTCTGCCATATAAAAAATAATTTCTGGATTATCTGGGTCAAGCTGATAGGCACGACGAAGCAGATCATACGCTTCTTCAAAACGTTGACCTTCTAATTCAACGATGGCTAGTTGTAAAATAATCATAGAATCATCAGGGCTTAAATCTACAGCACGCTGTAAATATTTATAGGCTTTATTCATTTGTCCACTATTCATTGCCTGAATTGATTTTTTATAATAATAGTCGCCTGTTGGAATAAACGACACTATATTCGATTGCTTCTCATTTTGACGTTTCTTTTCCAATATATTTCCTCCGAAACAAGAAATAAGGAACGTATTTCACGTTCCTTGACACAGTAACACTTATTATACCATACAATTAATAATATGCTGTTATTTCTCCTCGTGACGTTTTTCCAACACATATAGAACATCATAAATACTTACTTTTTGCTCTTGCAGTAATACTAGCAGATGATAAATTAAATCTGCAGCCTCCCATTTAACTTCCTCTGCATCACGATTTTTAGCACCAATCACAACCTCTGTCGCTTCTTCTCCAACCTTTTTACAAATTTTATCGATACCTTTATCAAATAAATATGTAGTATACGCCCCTTCAGGCATTTCCTGCTCTCGCTTTTCGATAACACGGACAAGTTTAGAAAGGATGTCCACAGAGCCAACTTTTTCATTTTGCTGAATTACCTCAGTAAAGCAAGAAATTGTACCATTATGACAAGCTGGTCCGTTCGGTAAAACCTCCACCACTAATGCATCTTGATCACAATCTGCTTTGATCGACACAACTTTTTGTGTATGACCACTTGTTGCTCCTTTATGCCAAAGCTCTTGTCGTGAGCGAGAATAAAACCAAGTTTCCCCTGATTCAATTGTTTTAGCGAGTGACTCCTTATTCATATAAGCCACTGTCAGCACTTCTTTTGTATTGGCATCTTGCACAACCGCTGTCACAAGACCTTTTTCATCGAATTGAATCATGTCAATCATCTTACTGCCACTCCTTTTTCACGTAAGTATTCTTTTACTTGCGCTACGCTCGTTTCTTTATAATGGAAAATAGATGCTGCAAGTGCTGCATCTGCATCTACACCTTCTGCTAATACTTCGTAAAAATGTTCGGCATGTCCCGCTCCACCACTAGCAATTACTGGTACTGTGACAGCCTCTCTGACCGCCTTTGTTAAAGCTAAATCAAAGCCTGATTTTTCGCCATCCTGATTCATACTTGTTAATAAAATCTCGCCAGCTCCTAAGCGTACAGCCTCTTTCGCCCACTCAATAGCTGACCAAGTTGTTTTATTACGTCCACCGTGTGTATAAACCATCCACGTGCCATCCTCTTCACTATAACGTGCATCAATTGCTACAACAATACATTGTGCGCCAAAGAAGTCAGCACCCTCTTGAATAAGAGCGGGGCGCTCCAACGCAGATGTATTGACTGAAACTTTATCCGCTCCTGCACGTAAAATACGCTTCATATCATCCAATGTACGAATACCACCGCCAACCGTAAAAGGAATTGCAAGCGTGGCAGCCGTTTGCCGAACGACATCCACCATCGTTTCCCGCCCTTCATGTGAGGCAGAAATATCTAAAAATACAAGCTCATCTGCACCTTGCTCATCATAAAACTTCGCCAGTTCAACTGGATCACCTGCATCGCGTAGTGAAACAAATTGTATTCCTTTAACAACGCGACCTTCCTTTACATCAAGACATGGAATAATACGTTTTGTTAGCATGCCTTCACACCTTTCAGCCATTGCTCTAATAAATAAACACCTAGCGCACCCGATTTTTCAGGATGAAACTGCATGCCAGTGACAGAGCCATTTGCGACAATGCCTGGCACTCTTATACCATAGTAATCAGCATAAGCAACAAGCTCCGCCTCCTCAATATCTGTGGCATAAAAGGAATGAACAAAATAAACATGCTTAGCTGGTGCTTCCTGCTGCAGCCATACAGGATGGTTTGAAATTATTAGCTCATTCCAGCCCATATGTGGCACTCGGTATGCTTGTCCTTCCTCATTCATACCACTAAACTGTTGTATACGCCCTTTAAAAAAGCCTAGCCCCTTTGTTGGCGTTACTTCATTACTTTCCTCAAACAATAATTGCATCCCTAAGCAAATCCCCAGCAAAGGACGATTCTCACGTTGTGCTTTTTGTAAGTAATAATCTAATTTTGTTTCTGCTAAACGCTTGCGAGCATCAGGAAATGCACCAACCCCTGGCAATAGAAGAGCATCTGCTGTATCCAACACGCTTTCATCAGCCGTGACAATAACCTCACAGCCTTGTCGTTTCAATGCCTGCTCCACACTAAATAAATTGCCCATACCATAATCAATCACACCTATTTTCATGTTAACAATCCTTTCATTGATGGTACTAGACAGAACACGATTTTGAGTCGCGCGTTGTCCATGCTATGTTAACAGCCCCTTCGTTGATGGCACTCCTTTAACACGAGGGTCGATTGTCACCGCATCATCAATAGCACGCGCCAACGCCTTAAAAATTGCTTCAATAATATGGTGTGTATTATGCCCATATGGGACAATTACATGGACATTCATACGTGCCTCTAACGCAAATTTCCATAAAAACTCATGCACTAACTCCGTATCAAAAGTACCTACCTTTTCCGTTAGCTCTGGTACACGATATTCTAAATGTGGACGGTTTGAGCAATCGACAACAACCTGTGCCAGTGCATCATCCATCGGCACAAACGCTGTTCCGTAACGTTTAATACCCTTTTTATCGCCAAGTGCTTCACGAATCGCCTGCCCTAGCACAATTCCAATATCCTCTGTTGTATGATGATCATCAATATAAGTATCACCAGTCGCCTGTATTGTGCCATTAAATAGACCATGCTTGATAAATAAATCAAGCATATGATCCATAAAACCTACTCCTGTTTGAATCTCAGCCTTACCTTCACCATCTAAATCAATCGCTACTGCAATTTGTGTTTCATTCGTTGTCCGCTCTATTTTTGCATATCGTCTTTTTTCAGTCATTGTACTACTCCTTTTCCCACCCACGTGATTCTACTGCACGTGCATGACCCTCTAAGCCTTCCATCCGTGCTAAACGTGCTATTTTAGGTGCATTGTTTGCCCATGTTTTTTCACTGTAATAAACAATGCTTGATTTTTTAACAAAATCATCAACATTTAAGCCGCTAGCAAAGCGAGCCGTGCTATTCGTTGGTAATACATGATTTGTACCCGCAAAATAATCACCGACAGGCTCAGAGCTATAGCGACCAATAAAAATACCACCAGCATGTCGAATTTGTTGTGCTACTATCTCAGCATCATCTGTGACAATTTCTAAATGCTCTGGTGCTAATGAATTAATAGCAGCAATAGCATCTGTTAATGTTTCTGCTAAATAAATTGTTCCAAAGTTTTCAATGGAAGCGCGTGCTACATCTTGACGTGGTAACGTTACTAATTGGCGCTCTACCTGCTCTGCTACCTTTTTTGCCAATTGTTCAGAGGTTGTTATAAGTACGGCACATGCCAATGGATCATGCTCTGCCTGTGATAAAAGGTCTGCTGCAATTTCATCAGGATATGCTGTGTCATCAGCCAAAATAGCAATTTCACTTGGACCAGCAATCATATCGATCGCTACCTCACCAAAAACCTCGCGCTTTGCCAATGCTACAAAAATATTCCCTGGACCTGTAATTTTATCAACAGGTGCGATTGTTTCTGTACCGTAGGCAAGAGCCGCAATTGCTTGTGCACCACCGACCTTATAAATTTCATCAATGCCTAAAATATGTGCTGCTGCTAGAACACCTGCTGGCAACCTCCCATCACGACCAGCTGGGGATGTGATGACGATACGCTGTACACCTGCAACTTGCGCTGGAATAACATTCATCAGTACGGAGGAAGGATAGGCGGCTGTTCCACCCGGCACATACAAGCCTACCGCATCAAGCGCTGTTACTCGTTGCCCAAGCCAAGAGCCATCACCTAGCTCTAAGCGATAGCCTGAACGCTGCTGTTGTTGATGATAAAGACGAATATTATGAGCTGCCTCTGTTAAATCCTGATAGAGCTGTTGATCTAACGCATTGACGGCTTCCTGAATTTCTTCCTTTGTTACACGTAAATGCGTTGGCACATAGCCATCCCATTTTTCAGTATAGGCACGTAATGCTGCATCTCCCTGTAATTTAACATCTGATAATACTTGTCTTACTACCGCTAGTTGCTCTTCATTGCCTCCCTCAAGCGGTCTTTTTAATGAAATACCTTTTGCTAGCTTTGTTATTTTCATAGATTTAAACCCCTTTATTATGTAGCTAGATAGGATTACTCTTTTGTTCACTTACACACTTTTTTAGTCGTTTTACAAGATCGATAATACGGTCACCCTTCATACGATAACTAACTGGATTGGCAATTAGCCGTGAAGATACCGCTGCAATAAATTCATATTCTACTAAGCCATTTTCTTTTAACGTACGTCCTGTAGATACAATATCAACGATGCGATCTGCCAAGCCAATCATTGGCGCTAGCTCAATCGACCCGTTTAGCTCGATAATTTCAACTTGCTCACCAATGCCTTTATAGTATTTCATTGCTATATTTGGATATTTTGTCGCAATTCTTGGGGCAATTTCATTCATCGTTGTATTTGGTAATCCTGCTGACGCGATATAGCAGGTGCTAATTTTCAAATCAAGCAGCTCATGAACCTCTCGCTGTTGCTCTAGCAAAACATCCTTTCCAGCAATACCGATATCTGCAACACCATGCTCGACATAAACTGGCACGTCCATTGGCTTTGCTAAAATAAAACGAATTTTTTCCTCTGGGATTTCAATCATTAGCTTGCGTGACATTTCTACTTCTTCTGGTAAATTAAACCCTGCCTCTAGTAGCATCTGATATGCCTCTTCAAAGATTCGCCCCTTCGGCATCGCAATTGTTAACTCATTCACTGCCAACTTCCTCCTGTCCAACAACAACTACTTCTGTAAAGTTTGTTAAAAAGGCTGCCTCGTCAACTAAGCTACTACGCAACTGTAATGTAGCTAGCTTTCCTGCTGCTCGCAGTGCCTTGACCTTCGCTAAAGCTGTTGCATACTGTTCTTCCTCAAAAAGTACAACTGTTGCTTCTGGATGCTTGTTGGACTGTTCATTTAGCGTTTCTAATAAACGATCTACTCGAATACTAAAGCCTGTAGCACCTACTTGTGAGCCAAACACCTCTAACAAGCCATCATAGCGCCCTCCATTACCTAGCGGGAAGCCACTGCCTGAAGCAAAAATTTCAAATAACATACCTGTGTAATAGCTCATATGACTGGAAAGCGTAAAATCAAAGGCTACATAATCAGCTAAGTCCGCTATGTCAAGTAGTTGAGCAAGCTGCTGCATATATTCTAGTGCATCATTTTTACGCACATATTTTTCAATATCTCGAATTTCCTTAACATGCATGGCTTCTTCAATAAATTGCAGCAAAGCATCGGATTTTGCTTTTGGTAAATCAAATGACTCTACAGCTTCTTCAAATCCTACATAATTGCGTTGAACGAGCAATGTTCTTAAAACGGTTTGTTGCTCTACGCTTTCTGTGTAATCCTGTAAAATACAATTAAGAATACCTGCATGACCAATTGTTACTTTAAATTTTTCTAAATGGAAATGCTTTAACAGCTCCATTGCTGTGACAATCACTTCTGCATCGGCAAAAACAGATTGATCTCCAATTAATTCAATACCCATTTGTTCAAATTCTGCTGGTCGTCCACCTTCTGTTTCCTGCGCTCGAAAGACACTAGCAAAATAAGCAAGACGCAATGGTATCATTTCTTTTAATAATTTGGATGTTGCTACACGAGCAATCGGTGTTGTCATATCAGGTCGTAGCACTAATGTATTTCCTTGACTATCCACTAACTTAAATAAATGAGCATCAGCAATCGCTGAAGCCTTGCCAACTGTATCAAAATACTCTACAGCAGGTGTTTTAATAAATTCATAACCTCTTTTATATAAAAAGTTTCTGCCAGCATGTCTGACTGCCTCTACTTTTTCATATATTTGCGGAAATGTATCACGCATTCCAAGCGGTTTTTCAAACATTTTTATCGACGACATATAGACACTTCCTCGCACTTTAGTTCACTAGAGTATTAGAGAATCAGATTATGAAAGAATTCTAACGTATTTCGCTTCAACCGTCAACGTTATCTACATAAATTATCAAAATCTTAAAACACTTATTATTCTGTTAATTATACACTTTATGGAATGAAAAATTATAGCAAAGAATAACATAATTTCGTTTAAATTTAGCTCATTATTCACAATGGCTAACATTTCAAAGACTTATACCATCACTATCAGCTCTCACTAATTTTAGAGAAACACCTATACTCATGTAGGATTTGTCAAAATATTTTATTGAGAATAAGAATATGTCATTTTTATAACAAAATAATCCACCCTATAAATTTATAATTTTCAGAAAAAAGATAATGATTATCTTTTAAAGCTTAACTCGCACAAATACTGATTATTTAATAAGCTGTTCTCAATAAGGTTACGAATAAATTATAATAATATATTAAATAATCCCCTTTAAATCAAAACGATTCTCAATCTCATTATCATTTAAAACACTGTTATATCAATATTTCAGTTGTTTTTCATCTTCATTCTATTTTTTCTTTTACATTTCAAGAAACTCAATATAGAATAATATTAACACTATAAAAATTACACATTGGAGGGATGTATTATGGCATGTCCATTCGTACAACTTAGCGAGCAAATGATTGTTAGTATTTGTAAAGGGGAGTATTATCCGGGAGATAAAGTAACACTTCATGCATCAGAGGATATTGATGGCACTGCAATTAAATTAACCTTCGTTGAGTCAACTTGCTTAGGTGACCATGATAACTGTGAGTTTAAGCCTGAATACGATACAGCACATGCATAAAAAATTTTTAACTAATAAAAACTCCCCATTTGATAAACAAATTTTATTTTTAAATCTGTCTACCTAGTGGGGAGCATATCATCTTAGAGTCGCGTTTACTTATTTTTTAGGTGTACACCACTCTACAACCTCATGACGCTTACGCTCTGCCATTTGTTCAGCAGTGTAAATAATTCGCATTGGGTTCCCACCTGCCAAACAGCCGGCTGGCACATCCTTATGTACAAGAGTTGCAGCCGACACAATAGCTCCATCACCAATTGTTACTCCTGGTAAAATGGTTGTATTTGCCCCAATCATTACTTCATTGCCAATATGAACATCCCCTAAGCGATATTCCTCAATTAAATACTCATGCGCTAAAATCGTTGTATTAAAACCGATCACTGTATTTTTACCGATAAAAATACGTTCTGGAAACATAGTATCTGGCATCACCATTAAAGCTAATGAAGTTTGCTCACCTATTGTCATCTTTAAAAATGTGCGATAAAGCCAGTTTTTCACACGTAAAAAAGGTGTGAAGCGACCAATTTGAATGATAATGAAACACTTCATCACCTTCCAAAAGGACACCGTGTCATAAATATGCCAAAGCGAATTTGCACCTTCAACACGATAGCGTTCTGTTTTACGTGCCATCTAACCTTACCCCTCTTTCACAATATCCAGTAAATCTGTCATATGCTGTAGCATATAATCAGGTTTAAATTGCTGTAAATAAGCCTCACCTTTAGCAGCCCAAGCAACACCAGCTGCTCTCACCCCTGCATGGTGACCAGCTTCAATATCATGTGAATTATCTCCAATCATAATGGCATCTTCCTTGTCTACACCTAAACGTTCTAAGGCAAGCAGAACAGGCTCTGGATCAGGTTTCACATTTTTCACATCATCTGTACCAATACGCACATCAAATAGCTGTGCTGCACCAAGCACCGAAAGTCCACGATCAATCATATCATTACGCTTTGTGGACACAATGGCTAACCGAATGCCTAATTCCTTTAATTGCTCCAGTGTGGAAACAACATTCGGATATTGTGTAACCAATTCATCATGATGCTCTATATTCCAAGCACGATATTTTGCCATTAAAGCATCCTCTTCACCAGGTGCAATGTCGCTAAATGTCTGTTTAAGTGATGGACCAATAAATTTCAAGCAATCTTTTGGCGAATATTGCCCAGGAAATCGTTCATTTAATACATGCATAAATGTTTGAATAATTAAGTCATTCGTATTCAATAAAGTCCCATCAAAATCGAATAATAATGCTTTTACAGCCATCGTTACATCTCCTTATTTATCATCTAAATATTTCACAACAGGCTTGACCTTTATTCTACGGTAAATAATGGCACCAAGACCTACTACAATGCCAACTACAGATACAACCTGTGCTGAGCGTAAATCACCCACTAAATAGAGGCTATCTGTACGCAAGCCTTCTATATAAAAGCGACCAATTGAATACCAAATTAAATAACCAAAGAATATTTCCCCGCGATGTAGATTCACTTTACGTAATACTAATAAAATAATCAGACCAATTACATTCCATACAGATTCATATAAAAATGTAGGATGTACATATGTCCCTAGTTCCTCAATATACATTTGATTGATAATCCAATCAGGCAGCATCAAATTTTCTAAAAACTCTTTCGATACAGGTCCTCCATAAGCCTCTTGGTTCATAAAGTTACCCCATCGCCCAATAATTTGCCCGATTAGGATACTTGGTGCTGCAATATCCGCAACTCGTAAAAAGCTCACATTTTTAATCCTTGTAAATATGTAGGCTGTCACAAATGCGCCAATTAGCGCTCCATGGATCGCAATACCACCATTCCATATTTCAATGATTTTCCCTGGGTTTTCACTATAATAATCCCAGCGCATTGACACATAGTAAATACGTGCACAAATAATAGAGATAGGTACTGCCCATAACAATAAATCAGCAAGGAAATCTTCAGGTAGTCCTCGCTTTACAGCCTCTCGTTGCCCAACAATATATGCTAAAATAATCCCTGATACAATCAATAATCCATACCAGCGCACTGCAATAGGCCCCAAATGAAAGGCAACAGGGTTAATATCTAATAATAATAAATCCATCTTCTACTCCTCTCCATTATGTGCTGATAGTATATCGCCTTCACTAATCATCTAACACATCATTTGAGCTAATAACCTCATCTAAGCGTCTTGAAAATTCCTCTGCTGCATTCACACCCATTTTCTTCAATCGATAATTCATTGCAGCTACTTCGATAATAACTGAAACATTACGCCCTGGTCTTACTGGAATTGTTAACTTTGTTAGCTCTGTATCAATTATTTTCATTTTTTCCTCTTCTAAGCCTAAGCGATCATATACTTTTTCTGGGTCCCAAATTTCCAGCTCAATTATCAATGTAATTCGCTTATATGGACGTACTGCACTTGCGCCAAATAACGTCATAATATCAATAATGCCAATACCTCTTATTTCAAGTAAATGCTCTAATAAAGGCGGTGGATTACCAATTAGTACATTTTCAGTTTCTTGGCGAATTTCAACACAATCATCTGCTACTAAACGATGCCCCTTTTTCACAAGCTCAAGTGCTGTTTCACTTTTCCCTACGCCACTTTTGCCAATAATGAGCACGCCAATACCATACACATCAACAAGTACACCATGAGCAGCTGTCATTGGCGCTAAGCGTCCTTCTAAATAATTTGTCAATCTACTTGAAAATTTAGTGGTTGTCATATGTGTTTTAAAAACAGGGACATGCTCTTCATTTGCAGCCTGTATAAGCTCCTCAGGCACTTCTAAATCCCTTGAAATAATAATTGCTGGTGTATCCTGTGAACAAAGTAAACGCATACGCTCAAGCTTGACACTTGCTGGCAGCATTTCAAAAAAGGATAGCTCTGTTTTACCAAGTAACTGTACACGATTTGCTGGATAATGTGTAAAATAGCCAGCCATTTCAAGTCCTGGTCTTGAAATATCGCTTGTGACAATCGCTCTGCCAATCCCTTCCTCTCCAGCTAGTAACTCTAACTTAAATTTCTCCATAACATCTCTTGTTAATACTACGCCCAATGAAAAAGCCTCCAATCAATGGATAAGGTTCTCTCTATTTTAGCATGACTATGAACAAAAGAAATATATTTACGCTTAAGCGTTTACGAGCATAAAAAAACTAGCGGCTCTCCAGCCCGCTAGTTTTAAAAGCAATTATTTTTGAGTTGCTAACCATTTCGCAACAGCCTCTGCATCTTCACCTTTTACGATACCAGGAGGCATTCCATTTTGACCATTATTAATAATATCTAAAATTTCCGACTCAGATAAACGCGAGCCTACATCATTCAATGCTGGCCCACTTGCACCTTGTAGCTCGCCACCATGACAGGAAACACAGGATTTCATGGCAATCGCTTCACCATCTGGCGCTGTAGCACCTTCATTATCCTTAGCGCCGTTATCATCTCCGCCACCACATGCTGCTAAGAAGATAGCTGAGCCAAACACTAATGTTAACATTGCTTTTTTCATTCATACCCCTCCTCATTATCAACAAATACCTTACGTCGCCATTATACCAAAGTTATGCACGTTTGAAACCTTCTCCTAATACCTCATAGGCATCAGAAACGATAACAAACGCTGATGGATCAACGCTTTTAATGAGTTGTTTCAGCTTTGTGAATTCGGTTTGATACACGACAACCATTAACACTGGTCGTTCCTCTCCTGTATAGCCGCCAATTGCAGGTAATTTCGTTACACCACGATCAATTTCAGCATAAATGGCCTCACGTACCTCATCTTGTTTCAATGTAATAATATAAACCATTTTGGATTGGCTAAAGCCAAGCTGAATAATATCAATCGTTTTTGTTGTAACATAAAGCCCAATAAGCGCATACAAACCCTTTTCTAAATCAAAAACAATTGCTGCACTAATCGCAATGATGCCATCTATAAATAGTACACTTGTCCCAAGCGATAATCCTGTAAACTTTGTAATGATTTGCGCTAGTAAATCAGTGCCACCAGTAGAAGCATTCCCCTTAAAAACAAGTCCTATTCCTAAACCAACTACAATTCCACCAAAAAGTGCACCCAGCAATGGATTATTCGTCCAAGGCTCCCAGCTATTTGTTAGTAAAACGACAGATGGCAAAGTAATCGTTCCAATAAATGATTTAATGCCAAATTTTTTGCCCAGCAAGATAATCCCTGCAACAAATAATGGAATATTAAATGCATATTGCACAATTCCCGGATTCCAGCCAAATAAGCCATGTAATATGGTACTAATACCGCTTACACCACCAGAAGCAACTTGATTTGGTAATAAAAACACATTAAAGCCAATCGCAATAATCGCTGCCCCTATTATTACATACACATATTCTACAATGCTTTCCTTCATATCATGCTTCATTTCTCCACGTCCACTTCAACTATCAGAATTTTTTTAAGACGAAATGATTATAGCAAATAGTTATTGTATTGAGAACTTCATCTTGATGAAGGAAATATACGATTGAAGAAAACACAAAAATAAGCTATCTTAACAAGCGTAAGATAACTTACTAAGCAAATATTTAGTCTGCCCATTTAAAATGATTTTTCTGCCCATTCCATCGCTTCATAATATAAATGCTCCATATCTTTTAGCTCCATATGAAATTGAGGAGCTAGCTCTTCTAATTGCGCCCAATCTAATTTTCCTAACGCGATACTAAATTCTAAATAAGGCGTCATTTCTGTTTCAATTCCTAAAATTGTATTTGTAATAGCCTCTGAAAAAGGGAGCTGCTGCAAAATAGCCTCCATTGGTCGTTGTAATAATGTATCAATCAGTGAAAACATTCCTACTAAAAAATATTCCGAGAAATTCTTTCTATACGTAAGCTTTGCTAATTTTTCGCAAACTTTTGCTCGGAATAACGAGGTACATAAAATTTCCTTAAAGATATCCGAATCTGTATCCATATCAATTTCGCGCATCGCTAATAAATAAATCCATTTACGTAGGTTTGGTATGCCTAGTAAGACAATCGCCTGCTTAATGGAGCGTACCTTTGATTTAGAACGCTTAGATGAATTATTTATCATTTGTAACAATTTATACGTGAGTGAAATATCTCGTTCAATATTTTCTGCCAGTAATTGAATATTTGGCTCTTCCTCTTTTAGTAATGAGATAATATGGATATATTGAATGGTATTCGCTGGAATATCTGTTGCTTGCACAATTTGAGGCTTCTCAAAAAAGTAGCCTTGAAATAATACATAGCCAGAGGATTTAGCCACTTCAAATTGATGGCGAGTTTCCACCTTTTCAGCTAATAATTGAATATGTGGGAAGCTTTCCTTTACCTTCTGTTCAACTTCCATTCGTTTTACAATAGATGATGCTAAAAAATCTATTTTAATATAATCGACTTGCTTAAATAATTCATCATAGATTTCCACCTGCTCATCCATAATAAAATCATCTAAGGCAATTTGAAAGCCATGTTGTTTTAGCTCAATAACGCGTTCCACTAACTCTGGTGTCAGCGGCACGTTCTCTAATATCTCTATTACAACTTGAGAAGGATTTAAAAATTCATGAATAGAGCTCATTAATAGGTTTTCAGTAAAATTAACAAAGCCAGGTTTACCTTTTGTTACTTCTTCAAAACCAATTGAAAGAAATGAGTTCACCAATACATCAATCGTTGCTGCATCTGAATCAACCAATGGAAAGGCATTGATGTTGTTACCACGGTACAGTAATTCATACGCAACGATCTGTTCATGAAGATTGAAAATAGGCTGTCTGCCAATAAATACTTCCATTTCGTTGCCCCCATTTCTCCGCATTTTAGTAATTAATAGTATATCATTTTTTATTACCTGATGCTTATACTTCAATATAGTTTCCTATCAATCTAATAGGTATAGTACAAAAGCCATCCACTTTGTTTTAGAGAATACTGAAAAAGTCGATTCACAGAAAGAATATTGCTATAAATAAATTTTTTATAGCCATTTTAACAAACAAATCATAGAAAAATACTGTTATTTTGAGAAGTCTGCCCATGTTTCAGTAACCTCATTATTTTACCAAGATGACTTTTACTATCATTTTACGCTAGACATTTTCTATTCTTCGAGATATAGTACATTACAATAGCAATGCACTATATTACATAATATAGAGAGGAGGATTTTTGCTTGCATATCCAGCTAAATAATTCAACGCCTATCTACATTCAAATTGCTGAGTGGCTTCAGCATGAAATTATTGCTGATCGCTTACAGGCAGATGAAAAAGTTTACTCACAGTACCAGCTTGCTGAACTGTTCAATATTAATCCAGCAACTGCTGGTAAGGGATTAACGCTATTGCTGGAGGAGCAGCTTCTCTATAAAAAACGTGGGCTAGGAATGTTTGTCATGCCTGATGCGAAAGAAAAAATTATGATGAAGCGGCGCAATGAACTATTAACAAAAATGGCAAAAGACCTCGTATTAGAAGCCCGACGTTTACTTGTTTCAGACAAAGAATTGCTAACGCTAATTCAAAAAATTCAGGGGGAATAATTATGAACGTAATTCAATGTGAGCAGCTAAGTAAAAGCTATGGTCATCGTCAGATACTCCAGCAAGTGACCTGCACGATTGATGGTCAAAAAATTGTAGGTGTTATCGGGCGTAATGGTGCTGGTAAATCAACATTATTTCATCTTTTAGCGGGGCATCTAAAAGCAACAAGTGGGATATGTAAGCTCTTTAATCAATACCCATTTAATAATATTCAAACGGCGGCTAACACGATTTTTATTCACGATCAATTAAGCTTCTCGAATTACTTATCACTTGCAGAAATTTTAACAATGGCGGCTGATTTTTATCCTAACTGGCAAAATGATTTAGCCTACCGCTTATTACATCACGCGAACATTGATCTTGCTATGAAGCATCACCAGCTATCAAAGGGACATCGAGCTATTTTCAACCTTGTTTATGGGCTAGTTGCTCGTTGTGCTTTCACAATTTTAGATGAACCAATGAATGGTATGGATGAAGCAATACGTCAGGATTTTTACAGAGTGATTTTAAAGGAGTATATCGCCTTCCCTCGCACCATTTTAATAGCGAATCATCATTTACAGGAGATGGAACCTATTTTAGAAGAAATTATCCTGCTGCATGAAGGTAAGTTAGTTGCACATGCGCCTGTTGATACGTTCAAGGAACAGCTTATTGCCGTAACTGGACCAAGTGAAGAAATAGCAGCATTGTTCTCACAGCTAAACATTTATGCCCGTAAAGAGCTAGCAAATATAGCTACGATTATTATAGATGCTAAGCAATTAAAGATGGCAGAGGATGTGATGCAAGCCAGAGGAATCACTACAGCAGCACTATCCATAAGTGATGTTTCTCATTATTTAACCTATAAAGAAGGAAGTGATATTGATGCAATCTTTGACTAAATTATCGCCTATCTTTATCCTAAAAAAGCAAATCAAATGGAAGGCAAAGCTGTATCTTTCAGCCCTTAGCTCACTTATTATCTTACAGGCTATCTTTATTGTGCTTTCTCTCAATCAAGGATTCGCTTCAGAAGGTTATGGGCAAGCAGATTTAGATGTCCAGTTTTCTATCTATTCATTAGATATCTATTTATTAACGGCTATGCTATGGGCTATTATTACAGGGCTACTATTTTCGACAAAGGGCTATCGTCAGGATGATTTAGCGATTATTTCTAGTAGAACATCGAGTGCAATTGCTAATAGTTTTGTTATGATTTTATATAGCATTGTAGCTGTGTTGATTTTGGTTTCTTCTTACTTTATTCAAATTATATGTTTATTCATGCTACAAAAGGATGCACTAATCATTAATCAAATAATAATTTCACCTTTCATTTTACTTGTATGCTTTTGCAGTATTAGCTTCTCAGGATCTGTTGGTCTACTAATTGGCTATTGCTTTCAAGGACCACGTATTTTAAAATTTGCGATGACTTTTCTATGTATTGGATTTTCTGTTATAACCATCATCTATCCAAACTTGATTAATCTACAGCCATTTATACTTTTACCTAATCTAGTAATAAGTGCAGGTCTCTTTTTAATAGCAATTATTTGCTGTAGCCTGACAGCTTGGATCGCCCGCCACTCGGAGGTGACAAGCTGATGATTTTTATCATAGTTTCTGTTTTATCAATACTGCTCATTGCATCGTTTGTAATATTGCTTGCTAGAAAGCTCGGTAAGCTAACAGAAGGCTTTTGGTCGCCTCGAAAAATTTTCATCGGGATTATCAGCTACCTTGCACTTGGTTTATGTGCCTTTCTTTATATAAGCTTGTTCTTAGATTCACCGACCCATGTACTTTCAGCTTCTGAATTAACAGCAATCGAAAAGGATATCCATATGATTGAAACCTATGACCAAGAATATAATGGCTCTTTTTTAACAGAGCAATATCAACGAGATAGATGGGAATTCGATTTTCAAGGTACATCACTGCCTGTAACTCTCCAAGATTCTTATACGTTTAATATTCGCTATCGGTATGATGAACATATTCCAGTAGGGAAAGCAATTGTCACCTACTATCAATTTCCTTATATTATTAATGGCATTAATATTGCAGGTGAAATACCAACACCACATGTATATATAGAACAAAATGAACTCATTATTCAGCCATTACCTATACAACATATTCAATATAAGCGTGCAGAGGCAGTATTAACGTTTTTAGCGTTTAATCGTGAGCCTCATGACCATTCACCATCTACACAATCTTCTAAATTTATGGTGATTACTATATCGCCTGATGTGGAGCTTGAAGATCGTCAAGGCTTCATTCAATATTTACAATAGCTAAAAAAGACAGTCCCAGTGATAATTACTCACGTAAGGACTGTCTTACTTATTTACTCTTTTTCGATTTGATTGCTCCAACGATAGCAGGGATCACGGAAATAATAATAATTAAAATGAGTACAGTTGAGAAGTTCTCTTTAATAATAGGAATATTACCGAAGAAGTAGCCTAGCAATGTACAGCTAAATACCCATAAAAACGCACCAAAAACATTATAAAAAAGGAAATAGCTATACTTCATTTTACTTGCACCCGCTACGAATGGAATAAAGGTGCGGATAAATGGCATAAAACGAGCAATCACAATTGTTTTTCCACCATGCGTATTAAAGAATTTTTCAGCCGCCTCCATACGCTCCTTTTTAATGACCTTGCCAAGGAAACTAGTTGGAGGAATCGATGTGCCTACTTTATGGCCAATATGGTAGTTCATTGTGTCGCCTAAAATAGCTGCTGCTAAAAATACAGGAATTAATATCCACATATCAAAGGCCCCCATTGCAGCAGCTAATGTGCCACTAGCAAATAGCAATGAATCTCCCGGTAAAAATGGGAAAATAACAACTCCTGTTTCTACAAAAACAATGGCAAATAAAATAAGATAACTCCAGTTGCCAAAATCACGAATAATCTCTTCTAAATGCACATCAATATGTACAATAAAACTAATTAAATCTTGAATAAGCTCAATCATTGCATATAGGCTCTCTTTCTCTATTATCGATTTATTTTTAACTGACCTACATCGAGCTATAAGTCGCTCATTTGTCATTCCGTGAATTTTGACGTTATAGCTATCCAAAGGTTGCAATTCTACTAGCTACTATATGCTCGAATGCATGACGTTATGTTCCAAAACTGATTCTATCATTTGTCTACAAAGTCCTTCAACTGATTTCTTGTAATAGCTAAGAGCACATTTATCGCCTATATCGTAAGGATATATAGTCATTTCACAATGTAGCCTAGATGAATAAATAATAGCTAGCATAGGCTTGTCACAACTTTGACAAAAACACTTTACACAAATCAGCTATTATTGTTGAAATGATAGCTAATGGCAAATAAAAAAGTCAGCTTCCACCAAAACAGTGAAGGCTGACTGTCTAATTTTATACCTTTGCTTTAAGAGAACGACGCAATATTTTTCCTGTCGTATTTTTCGGTAACTCATCCATAATTTCAATTACTTTTGGCACTTTGTATTTCACCATATGTTTAGCACAATAAGTGAATAAGTCCTCTGTTGAAGTAGCTGCTACCTCTTTAAGCACAACATAGGCATGTACTGCTTCGCCTAAATTCGGGTCAGGGAAGCCTACAACTGCTGCCTCTACAATATTATCATGGGCAAATAACACTTCCTCAACCTCTCGTGGATAGACATTATAGCCCCCAACAATAATCATATCCTTTTTACGATCAACAATATAAAAATAACCTTCCTCATCAACCTTTGCTAAATCTCCTGTATAAAGCCAGCCGTCACGTATAGCCATTGCTGTTTCCTCTGGTAGCTTATAGTAGCCCTTCATCACATTCGGTCCACGTACAATAAGCTCTCCTACCTCACCAACGGGTACTTCCTGACCATTCACATCCACCACTTTATTTTCCACATTATTAATGGATGTGCCGATAGAGCCTGGCTTACGCTCACGGTCTAACGGGTTAAAGCATGTTACAGGTGACGCCTCCGATAAACCATAGCCCTCTGACACACGTACATTAAATTTCTGCTCGAAATTATGTAATAATGCAACAGGTAAAGAAGCTCCCCCTGAAACAGCTAAGCGAATTGTTGCGAAGTCTTCAGCATTGCCTTCTGGTAATTGATATAAGAAATTATACATTGTTGGAACACCCGCAAATACTGTTGCCTTTTGCTCCCTTGCTAATGCGAAAATTTCTGCTGGGCTAAAACGAGGTACAAGCAAAATCGTTGCTCCACTTAATAGCGGTGCATTCACCACAACTGTTAAAGCAAAGACATGAAATACTGGCAATGTAGCTATAACACGATCATCAGCTCTTATTCCTAAATAATGAGCAACATCACGAGCATTTGAATAGATATTACCATGTGTTAGCATAGCTCCCTTTGGGCTGCCAGTTGTACCAGATGTATATAAAATAATCGCGTTATCATCATCTGTCACTTCCACAGGTTGTAATGCTTCAGCAGCATTGGCAATGACCTGTGTAAATAAATGCGTTTTGTCACGCGCCTCTGGTGATAAAGCTGCAATTTTTTCAGCTATATCTGATGCTGTTTCACAAATGATAAATGCTTGCACCTGCGGAAATGCTTGTACACCCTTTTCAACTAATGGTAGTAAAGCATCCAATGCAATAACTGCTTTTACATCTCCATTATGTAAAATATAAGAAATTTCATCTGGTGTATAGATTGGATTCACAGGTATTGCTGTTGCTCCTAAACGCATTGTCGCATAGAGCGCAATTAAATAATGTGGCGTATTGCCAAGTAAAAACGCCACATGGTCCCCCTTTTCAATCCCTAAATCTTCTAACCCCTTTGCAAAGCGTCCAACAGCATGTTCAAATTCCCCGTAAGTCGTATTCTTCCCCATAAAATGATACGCAACTTTTTCCGGTTGCTCTATTGCCTGTTGACGAACACATGAAACTAAATTCAATTACACCATCCCCTTATCGTATAAAATGAATCGCTATTCAGTAATATTATATAAGAAATACATCTAAAAGACAATGAATCTTTTTATTTCGTGTTATAAATTAGCTTAAGTAATCCATTTTTTGCTCTTTTAAGCACGTTCTTTATGAGCGAATATGAGAGATGTAACGCCAACGAATTAAGTAAAAATACACTACTTGTATAACGACAAAAAAGCCAAATGCAAAGAATACCTCTTTTACAATCGAAATATTCGCAAAATCTTTTAAAACACCTTGAACCATTAAAAAGGCGAAAGCGCTATGCATCATTGCAACGCCCCATGGTAAGAAGAATTGCGGGAATAAGTGGCGATTGACAAGCTTTTTCAGCTCCGCATCTGTTAAGCCCATACGCTTTAATACATCAAATTTGCGCTTTTCTCGTTCAAGGGAAGTATGCAATTTAAAGTAGACAAAGCTTCCTGCCGCCAGTAAAAATACTGTTGCCACCAAGACACCCACTAATGTAAATAAAGAGTAGGTAGCTAATATATAAGAATAATTTAATCCTGCATTTTCAAAGTAGAAAGGACTAAATTTATCCTTTTTGCTAAAATATAAATTCGTTTCTAAATTCACTATATCCTTGCCAATTTCTTTTGTTTCCATCCATTGCGGAATGACAAACGTAAATAAATGGTAGCTTGGCTGCATAATATTTTTATCAGAAATTGGATGAACAAGGTTTGCAAAATCCTCATCACTAATAACAATTGAATTTACGCTAACAATTGATCCAGGAAATACAATTTTAGGATAGACACTATCAATTGTTATCGGTATTGAATTTTCCTCCAGCACCGTATGCACAACTCGATCTTTTAATTTTTTTAGTGCATCCTCCGAATAAGGGATAAAGACTGCTTCTCCTGCCGCAAGATTCAACAATGGGTAACTATAGGATGACAGCAATACATTCATATCAGACTCTCGAAATACTTCTACTTCATTTTTTGTAAACGAGGATGTTTGTTTTACCACAACAAAACGGGATAGCTGATAGGATAAGCCCTTGTCCTCTAATTGCAGACGTAGTGAGTTAATATGCTCCCGCTCAAATGGATTATCAACATCTCCCTTATAGACAAGCCCTAATGGATTTAAACGATCGTATTGAATAGTGTAAGAGGACATTGTTGCTAATACACCTACAGATAAAAAAGCGAGTGTTGACACCATTGTCACAACAAAAAACATTTTGACATTATCCATCATAATGTGTGTTTGCTCAGCAAGTGACAGAAGACGATAGCGTCGCCAATAAAATTTACGCTTGCCACGCGCCAAATCTAAAATATATGGCACAGAATCACTAAAAAAATAATATGTGCCAAAGGTTGCTGAAAACGGGATAATTAATGTTAAGCCAATTAATGAAGTGTGCCCCACAACAAAGGCTAAAATATACGTTGCTAAAATTAGAGCAACACCATATATAGCACGAATTTTAGAATAGGTTGCTAGGCTGCTTAAATAATCACTGCCTTTAATTAAATCTCGTAGCTGTCGTTCTCGTGTAAAATACACACTAATAAAGGAAATCACGACAAAGGCACTTGTAAAAACGCCAATTGTTAATAAAAATGGCTCCCATGAAACATATAATGGTAAATCATCTAAATGCAAAATCTCACGCACAATCATAAAGAAGAATTTTGAAAATGAAAAACCAAAAATAATCCCTACAATAATAGAGCCTGAGCCAATAATCATGGTTTCTAAAAAGACAAGCCTATTCATCTGACGCTTTTCCATGCCTAAATGCAATAAAATCGCAAATTCATGTGAACGCGCCTCTAAAAAAGCACTCATCGAATAGTATAAAAAGAATAATGTAAAAAGGACGAGTACAATTTCAGCACCCACCATCCCAATGAGCGATACTTCACCTAATATCCCATGCTCAATATCAGGATGAAACATCAGCATGGAATAGATAAAAAATACAGCCACAGAAAAAAAGCTTGCCATGAAAAAGGCACCATATACTCGGCTGTTCCGTACGACATTACGGTAAGCGAATTGTCGAAAGGTCACCTACTTGCCCTCCTCCTAGTAAGCTCAAAACATTTAATATGCGTTGGAAAAACATTTGGCGACGATTATCTCGGTAAATTTCATTGAAAAATTCGCCATCTTTAATAAATAACACACGATCACAGTAGCTTGCGGCAATTGGATCATGCGTTACCATAATAATCGTCGTTTGTTTATCCTGATTTACTTTTGTTAACAACTCTAGTACATCACGAGATGAGTTAGAATCTAAATTACCTGTTGGCTCATCCGCTAAAATCAGGCTTGGGTTATGAATCAATGCACGCCCTATTGCCGTTCTTTGTGCCTGTCCACCAGATATTTCATTTGGTCGTTTATGCAGAAAAGAGGTTAAATCTAGCTTTTCTATAATGCTTGCTAGACGCTCCTCCATCACCTCTAATGGCTGCTGGTCTAATGTTAATGGCAGCACAATATTTTCTTCTACCGTTAACATATGCAAAAGATTAAAATCCTGAAATATAAAGCCTAGCTGTCTTCTTCTAAAAAAGGCAAGCTCTGTGGCGTTCAATTTATGCGGATTCATGCCATCTACAATAATTTCACCGCTTGTTGGTTCATCAATTGTCGAAATAATATTGAGCAATGTTGTTTTACCGCTTCCTGAAGGTCCCATTACTGCTAAGAATTCGCCTTCCTCCACCTCAAAGCTTAGTTGATTTAAGGCTCGATGTGTTACCTTGCCTTCATATACTTTTGTCACATCTTTAATTTGTAAAATAGGCATACTTTTATTCACCTTATTTCTTTATTAATTCTAAGGATGCTGGTAACACTACTTCAAAACCAATATGGAAATGAGGTTCTACCAATATAGAGTCTTCCTCAATCAGGCTAAAGCAATATTTGCCAATCACCACATCCCAAGCATCCATTTCTCCCTCGATAATGTCACCACATACCGTATAATAGCCACTGTACATAATTTGCTCGCCCTCCACAGGAAAGGCATTCAATATTGTTGGCTGCTGTAAGTCTAGCCCAAGCGTATTTGAAAAATGCAGTAAATCTGCATCGAGTATTTGATTTGCCTCATGAAAGCTTTGATAATGTACATCTTCATCCATTCGGAGCTGTGTCGCATACAGAGCCTTCGTTTTCTCCTTTTCAATATTTAATAGCCAATGATTTATACGTATTTCCGCCATGCTACTTCCCCCTAATTTGTAAATGTCACTGTTACAATTGTCCCTTGACCTACTTCTGATGTAATGGTTAATTCATGCCCAAGCTTTTCGCAAATTTCTTTAGCTAGGTAAAGCCCCATCCCTGTTGATTCCCCTGTTTTACGCCCATTTTCACCAGTAAAAAAAGCCTTTGTTACACGTGAAAGATCAGAGGCGGGAATCCCAATTCCTTCATCACAAATGGCTAACTGCACGTAGTCATCCTTTTGAATAGCGGAAATCACAATTTTTTTATTTGCTTCAAATGTATATTTCACTGCATTGGTAATAAATTGACCAAGAATAAAACGAAGCCATTTTGAATCACTCGCAACAATTAGGTCATCCTCAACATGAATTTCAGGGAAAACCCTTTTCGTAATAAATAAACGTTTATTTTCATTAACAGTTGCAGTCACAATTGCCTTTAACGCAACCTGCTCTACCTGCATATCATCTTCAAAGTTTTCTAAGCGTGCATTGACAAGTACCATATCCAAGCCTCTGCGTAAGCGATCAATTTCCTCCTGCACATTCCTTTTATCAAGAGGGCGATCATCCTGCAATAATAGCTCAATAACAGAGATAGGTGTTTTCATCTGATGCACCCATTGATTCATAAATTGGTCATGCCGTTTTTGACTTGCATATAAGGAATGCAGCTCATGCTGATAAAGGCGATACAATTCATGCATATATTTTTCTGTTTGTATAGCCTCAGGTGTTTTCGCATTTTTTTGCAATACATCCTCCATTGTTGTAGGAAGCTGCGTTATTTTTAATAAATAGCGTTGACGCATTAAATAACGGACAAGTAGAAATGACGCTAATAGTACAAGGCTAATACAGAAGGAATAAATCGCTGTATTAACATTTCGAAAGCCATCCAGCGCATATAAAACCATAATAAAGCCAACTAGTAAAAGCTGGAACACAATAAATGATGCATAATCGCGTAAAAATAATTTCCAGCCCACTACAGCTCACCTGCACTTAATATAAAGCGATAGCCTGCACCACGCACAGTTTCTATCGTCGATGATATCTCATAATCCGCTAGCTTTTTACGTACGCGTGTCATATTGACATTTAATGTATTTTCATCAACAAAGGCTTGATCGTCCCAAAGCTCCTCTAGCAATTGCTCGCGTGTCACGACCTTTGGCGCATTGCCCATTAAAAGTTCTAGGATAATACACTCTTTTTTCTGTAGAGGAATGGCTAAATCATTTTTATGCAGCTCCATTCTTTCTAAATGCAGGATAAGCTGCCCCTGTTTAATTGTCCGCTCCTCTTGTCTTGCCGCATACTCACCATATGTACGACGCAAATGACTCCGAATTTTAGCCAATACAATCTCATAATTAAATGGTTTTGTAATAAAATCATCACCGCCATTTTCAAGGGCAAAAATTTGATCCATCTCCCCTGAACGGGCAGAAATAAAAATAATTGGGCATGTTGTATGCTGGCGTAGCTGGCGACACCAATAATAGCCATCATAGGCAGGTAAATTTATATCAAGCAGTACCATATGTGGATTGAATGCTGTAAATTCTTCGATAAGATGTTCAAACTTTTGAATGGTTTCAACCTCGTATTGATATTTACGAAGCGTTTCCGCTAATAATGAAGCGATTTTCACATCATCTTCAACGATAAATATTCGATGCTTTTCCATATCAACACTCCTTTCTTTCTATATTGTATCAAAAAAAGGTTCGACGACATAATTGTCAGCGAACCTTCAGCCTAAAAAACCTTTATTTTCCTTAATATATTAATTGTAAAAAGTCTTCTGTTGAAATTCCGCCAAAATATGTAGGAATATCAATATCCGCCAACGCTTTCGCAATGGCAGCTCTATCATAGTTTGTCCCAACTAGACGCTGTTCTATATCAGCTATATCGCCTACACCAAAGAAATCACCAAAAATATGTGCCTCTTCAATGATACCATGATTCACCTCAAGACGAATATCGACACCACCTGTTGGGAAACGATGTGTTTTTTGAATATTGAAGCGTGGTGATTTACCATAGTTCCATTCCCAAGTTTGATAACGCTCCGCTGATAGCTTATGAATATTCGCCCAATCTTCCTCAGTTAGCTCATAATAGCGAATATTTTCTTCTCCACCAAAAATAGATTTTAAAATTTCAAGACGGAATTCCTCAATTGTCATTTTTTCTTGCAAAAACTCAGAAATATTGGCTACTCGTGAGCGAATGGATTTAATACCCTTTGATTCAATTTTGTCCTTTTTCACCTTTAAAGCTGAAACAACCGCATCAATTTCTGTATCAAACATTAATGTACCATGACTGAACATGCGTCCTCTTGTTGAAAACTGTGCGTTGCCTGACACCTTGCGTCCCTCTGCTAAAATGTCATTGCGCCCTGAAAGCTCTGCATTCACACCCATTTTTGCTAGCGCGTCCACAACTGGCTGTGTGAATTTTTTATAATTCATAAAGCTATCGCCATCATCATTTGTAATAAAGCTAAAGTTAAGATTGCCTAAATCGTGATAAACAGCTCCACCACCCGAAAGACGTCGTACTACAATAATGCCATTATCCTCTACATAGTCTGTGTTGATTTCTTCAATTGTATTTTGGTTTTTGCCAATGATAATAGCAGGCTGATTAATGTAAAAAAGTAGCACTGGCTCCTTCTCAACATCCATTGTTTTTAATAAATATTCCTCAATCGCAAGGTTAATGCGTGGATCATGAATCCCTTTATTATCAACGAAAATCATAGTTTACGTTTCCTCCTTCACAAAATATCCATATTTATTCTACCGTAAATTAGGCATTTTGTGTTGACGAAAAGCATCTGTTATAATACACTATAAAATATCGAAACAGTAATAGTACAGATGAACTTAAAGGAGGCGTCCACAATGTTAGAAAATGTAGTTGAATTTTTCAAGAACTTACCTGCAAAGCAGTGTACTGAATGCGGTGAAAAATTGGAAGAACAAAGCGAATGCTACAGCAACACTTGTGAAAACTGCAACCACCTATAAGCATTTGCCTATTCTGTAACCGTCATATACGTGCCCCACACGTAGCAATTATGACACCCCTCATCATTTCTATGATGAATCCTTAATTAAATCTCTTACACTTACAAAACAAACAGCTGATACGCTCATATCAGCTGTTTGTTTTTATATTAATATACTTCATCTGCTTAGTTTAAAATTCACTTATCCCCAGCTAGCAAAATAAGCACTCACCATTTCTGGATGAGTGCTTATTTATTTTAGTTTTCTTCCGCTACTTTTGAATAACGTTTATTGTGAAGTAGCATGAAGTAGCCGAATGTGATGGCTAAAAATGCTACTAGGAAGCCAGCTAGCACACCATAGTTTTGCATTAAGAATGACATATCCCCTGTAGAAATACTTGATTTGAATGCTTGCACTGTATATGTCATCGGTAATAGCTTGTTAAATACTTGTAATGGTGATGGAATTAATTCTAATGGGAACGTACCTGCACTTGTTGTTAGTTGTAAAATTAACACTACAATTGCCATGAAACGTCCAGGGTCACCAAAGATCGAAACAAGCATTTGAATTAATGCTAAAAATACATAGCTTGTTAATAAAGCTGTTAAGATAAAGTAGCCCATGTTATTCACTTCAAGCCCTAGACCCCATTTAACAATAGCTACTGTTAGTAATGTTTGTACTAAACCTACAACAGCTAATACAGTCACTTTACTTGTAAACCAAGATGCCCCGTTTTTAGGACGAATAGCAGGTTCAACAAGTGGGAACACAATCGAAATTAATAATGCCCCTACGAATAAGCCAAGCGAAATAAAATATGGTGCAAAGCCTGTACCGTAGTTTGGAACATGGTTGACAGATTCTTTTTCAACTTCAACTGGGCTACCGACCATATCATACGTATCTTCATTTGCTTTTACTTCATTTGCCTTTTCACTTGCTTCATCTAGTTTACCTGATAAAGTTGCTGTACCATCTGCAAGCTCCGTAGAACCTTCTGCAAGTGTTGCTGAACCTTGTGCGAGCTCACCAGATTTTGATGCAAGTGTAGATGTACCTTGATTTAATGTTGTTGTACCATTTGTTAGCTCATTTAAACCTGACGCCAATGTTTGAGAGCCTGCCACTGCTGTATTTACACCAGCATTTAATTCTCCTAGCTTTGCAGCTAATGTTGCATTCCCTGCTTGTAAGCCTTTTGCTCCTTCTAATAGAGCACCACTTTTTGCTGTTAATGCATTTGCACCTGCTAAAACCTCTGCTTGACCTGCCGCAATTTGACCTGCACCAGAGCTTACTTGATTAGCACCAGCCTGTAATTGTTCTGTCCCTGCAGATAAAGAGCTTAAGCCATTGTGCACACTTGCACTACCTGCCTGTAATTCTGCTAAAGTTTGCTTTAAGACAGCCGCTTGCTCCTCAGGCATTGTAGCTATCATATCTTGTAGCTGGTTAGATAAAGCTGTAATTCCTGCCTCTACCTTTGCAGAGCCTTCTGTTAGTTGGCTTGCTGCACCATTTAATGCACCTGCATTTTCAGCAATAGAGGCTGCACCTGCACTAATTTGTTGCTGTTTATCATTTAAAGTTGTTAAGCCTGCGCCTACTTTTGCAACGCCTTGTGTATATTGTGTTAACCCTTGCTCAAGGCTTGCTGCGCCATTTGCAGCTTGCTGTGCACCTTGCTGTAATTGTACAGTACCGTCTTGAAGTTTCACTAAACCATTTGATAATTCATTGGCACCTTTTGCAGCTTCGCCAGCACCTTTTGTTAATTTATCTGTACCATTTGACAATTCAACTGTGCTTGATGCTAATTGCTCAAGATAGCCTTTTAAATCCTTTGCACCATCTGCTACTTTTTTAGCACCTTCATCTAGCTTCAACGAGCCATCTGCCGCCTCTGTAAAGCCCTCTCCCATTGTTGCAATCGAATCAAATAATTTTTCAGCATATGTTGCTGATACTTGTGCATTTACTTCAGCACGTACACGATCCATTGCTGTTTCACCAATTTGTGCACCTAGGAAGTTTAACCCTTCGTTAGGAATATAGTTCATCACTAATTTAGATGGTTTATCATCTAATAGTGTTGTTGCATGCTCAGAGAAATTTGTTGGAATTTCTAAAATCATATAATAATCTCTGCCGTTTAACCCTTTTTCAGCCTCTTCTTTTGATACCTCAATAAAGTTAAACTGTTCACTATCCATCAGCTTATCAACCAAGGTGTCCCCTAAATCTAATTGAACATCGTCCATTTCAGCACCAGTGTCTTCATTGACAACTGCTACTGGTAAATTAGGTAGCCCTGCATACGGGTCCCAAAATGCCCATAAAAACATGCCTGCATACATCACTGGAATAAATAAAACAGCGATAATGGAAATAAGCATTTTTTTAGTTTTCAAGATTTTCAGCCATTCAGCTTTAATCATAAATATCCTCACTCCTAAACATTTTGACCTAAAACGTCATTTGGTCATTTTAAGTTAAAAAATAAACGCTCTTTATATTTAAAAAAGAGCACTTGACTCGATACTTTAACATCTTTTTTATATCGAATCAAGTTGAAATTAATCCTTGGAAGATGGTTTCCTTAAATAAATCAAGAATTTTTTCTTCAGGAATCGTTTCGCCATGTAACTCATACCAATCGACAACAAATGCAAGATATGCCTTTAACAATAAATAGCTAACAAGCTCTGCATTGCAATCTCGAATTTCACCTGTTTTGATACGCCTTTGTATTAACTCTGTGATATATGATAGCACTTCTGTTTCGATGCGTAAAAGAACCTGTTTAACAGCTGGTGTACGTATTTCCTTTTCTTCCTCTATTAACTTTGCAAACAAAAGATGTTTTTCACGGAATTGCAGGATTTTCATTAAAGCATTATGTGCATTATCCATAAAGCTTGCTGATGCATCCAACACTGCATCTGCCTCCGCCTTCATTTCACGTACAAGTGACATAGCAATCTCTTGAAATAAAATTTCCTTGTTTGCAAAGAATGTATAAATCGTACCCTTACCAACATTCGCTATTTTTGCCACTTGCTCCATCGTTGTTGCCTTATAGCCAAACAATGTAAAAGACTTTGTAGCTGCTTCAAGAATTTCCTGCCTACGATCCATTCATAACATCCTTTCCTACTAAGTTATGTACATCTAAATAGTGTCTTTTAAAAAATGACCAGAAAACCGTTTTGGTCATCTGGTCATTATCATAGTCCTAATTTAATAAAATTGCAAGTGTTTAATGATGATTTTTTTCATGATTATTATGGTCTTCCTTATCAGATGAGTCATGATTATGCTCCATCATCTCATGATCCATACTATTATTAGCATCTTCATCCTCCGGCAAAACCTGTGTCATATCTGGACTGCCTGCAATAATTTCTTGCTTTGGCATACTATGTACACCATTCGCTGTTGTATGTGCATACATATAATAAACACCATCATGGTCAAATGTCGTTGTCGCCTTATAAACACCGTCTTTATCTAATTTCCCATCAATCATTTGCCCTTCATCACGCTTCCCTGATTCCCATACCTCAAATTCCACAATAGCATCATCCACATTTTCGCCGCCCTGTTGAACATGCGCAGACAACTCAATTGTTTCATTAGGCGCTACCGCTTCTGGTGTTAAAATTTCTACCTCTGGTACTTGTGGAACTTCTGGCTCCGATAAAGCTGCCTGTTCTTTTTTATCTCCACAACCTACTAGCAGTACAGGGACTGCAATTAATGCGTATAACCACTTTTTCATTTTTTATTCCTCCATTAATGGCAATATAACTTTAACAATTGTACCTTTATCAACAACACTGTCAATTTCTAATTTCCCTTGCAATTGCTTTACAAGCTGCTCAACAATGGATAGCCCTAATCCACTACCACCATCTGCGCGGCTTCGTGCCTTATTCACACGGTAAAATCGCTCTGTTACATGCGATAAATCCTCCTGCGGAATACCAATTCCATAATCCTTAATCGTAATAACTGCATAGCCATTATGCTCCGCTGCAATAACTTCCACATCAGAACCTTCGTATGAATAATTAATAGCATTTTCAATAATATTAATAAAAATTTGCTTAAGCTTTACTTCATCAGCTTGAATAATCAGTGCATCATCTACATCTACACATAATGTAATATTCTTTTTATGTGCTTGATGCATTAAAATTTGTTGAACCTCTCGTATTGTTTCACCAAGAGGAATTGGATAAAGCATAATATTTGTTTGTTCATTTTCTGTCCTAGCAAGCTGCAATAATTCGTTTGTTAAACGTTCCATTCGATTTGCCTCACGTACAATCAACTGAATCGTTTCCTCTTTTTGCTGCTCTGTAATCATACCATTTTGTATAGCCTCACTATAGCCCTTTACATAGCTAATTGGTGTTCGTAGCTCATGTGAAACCGTAGCTAAAAATGTTTTTCGTGCCTCGTCCTCCTGCTGAATAGCCTCCGCCATTTTATTAAAGGTGCTCGATAATTTACCGATTTCATCCCTTGAATTGACAGGCACACGCGTTTCATAATGACCAAAGGACATCTGCTCCACAGCATTTTGTAATTCACTTAATGGGCGCATAATATGTCGAATACCTTTATAAATTAAATAACTAACAACTACTAAAAATATTAAAGCACTAATAAATAATAAAATCACTTCATTATTTGCCAGCTCACTAATTTTTGCTAGTGGGAAATAAATATAAATAATCCCTTCTAGTCTATTTTGATCAACAAGTGGTATTACTACTGAAATAAGCTGCCGATCAAAACGAGGCTCATAACCAATTTTTTGAATCGTTTTACCATCTAATAGCTTTTGTCTTTCCTCAGGACCAATCAATGTTTCATAATCTATATCAAAAGGCACACAGGCACTCAACTCACGTGGATTCCTTACAGCAAAAATATTCAAATTTGAATAATCATTAAATTCCTCAATCGCTGCAATAAATTCATCCGTCACCTTTCCGCTATCATACATTGTTTGGAGCTTTAAGCCGACTTCAATCATTGTATCTTCTGTATCTTGTACATATAAACGTTGATATAAAAAATCCGTCAGTACATACATAAAGACAACTGTAATGACTAAAAAGGCAAAAATTAATAGCCAAATACGTGTTGCAATCTTTTTCATTCGCCAGGGTCAAAGCGATAGCCCACTCCCCAGACCGTTTGAATATGCGCTGCCGCATCCTTTCCAAGCTTTATACGTAACGTTTTAATATGTGTATCAACAGTTCGAGTACCACCTATATAATCAATATCCCACACACGTTCCAGCAATTGCTCTCTTGTGTAGGCATTACCTGGATTTTTCATAAATAAATGCAATAACTCAAATTCCTTTAAAGTAAGTGGAACATTTTCATCATTGACAGATACTTTCCGAGCGATTTCATCTATTTTAATAGAACCAATCACAATCGATTTTTGCTGTAGCTCTGAAACATTCGAGCCACTTCTTCTTAACACAGCATAGATTCTTGCAACAAGCTCATCGTGTGTAAAGGGCTTAACAATATAATCATCGCCACCAAGTGTAAGACCTTTCACCTTATCCTCATTTGCATCACGCGCTGTTAAAAAAATAATTGGCACATTCGATATAGCACGGATACTTTGGCAAACAACAAAGCCATCCTCATGCGGCATCATTACATCTAACAGCACTAAATCAATATGCTCACGCATAATCACATCATAAGCCTCTGTACCGCTTGCAGCTGTAAATGTTTCAATATCAGAGTTATTTAACATCATTTCGATTAAATTACGCATATCTTGCTCATCATCAATGATTAAGACAGTTGTCATTACTTTTCCTCCCTTACTAGTAGCTGAAAGGCTCCTTTTCCTACATCAACTGTTTTATCCTTCTGACCATCTTTTAAAAAATGTAATGTATGGTCATCATAGCCAGCCACTACAATATAGTCCTGAAATCGCTCAACAACAAAGGGATTGGCACCTACCTCTTGCTGCCATTTGACTGAGCCAGCAAAGTCTGCGACATATAACATATTATGACCATGACTTACTACAAAAACAGCATTTTCTGTCTTCTTTAACCCAACTGGCATTAGAGGCATATCAATCTCTCCGTGCAGCTCACCTGTCGTCAAATCATATTTTTTAACGGAATGATTTGGACTACTTCCTTCTCCATGACCACCTATCCATAGCTCATGTGTTTCTTCTAAAACTGCTATACCATGTGATGACTTTGGAATCGGCCATTCTTTTTCAATCATTAAATTTTTCGTATTTAACACTGTTAATTTTGTATCCTTAAAATTAATAACATATAGCTTGTCTTTATAGGATGCCATTGACATTGGATAATTACCAATCCGTTGTGTTGCTAGCGCATTTCCTTCCTGATCAAAGCTTGTCACTGTATTATTTTTACTATTCGTTATAAAAAATTGTTGGATGCTGTCGTCATAATATACATTCGTTGTACCAATATCTACTTTTTTAGAAAAGCGCTTTTCACCAGTTGATATTGTATAAACATCAATTGTACTTAATTGGTGTCCATACAATAGAATTTGATCGTCCCCTAGTAAAACCGCTCCTGAATAGGCTTGGTTAAATGCCCATGTCGCGAGTATATTGCCATCCTCATCAATAAAATCCAGCGACGGCTCCTGTATATTTAATGATGCTATAAAATCTTGATCACGTTCAATTGGTTCATATGATTTTTCAGCACAGCCTGCTAACCATATGATTTGTAGTAACGAAAAAATGAAGAATGCCCATTTTTTCAACTTTATCACCTCTGCCCCTTAACTATACTTCACAATTGTGAAATTGGGGTGAAACTTGAGAGGTAAATTTATGACAAACCACACAAATCATATTTCACATTTCAATCATCCAGCCATTTCTATCAGTAGTTCATATACTACAAAGATAATAGTAAGGAGGAATAAAATGTGATTTCAATTAGCTTATGTATGATTGTAAAAAATGAGGAGGAGGTCATTGGCAGATGTCTTGCATCCGTCAAAGATATAGTAGATGAAATTAATATTGTTGATACAGGCTCAACAGATAATACAAAAGAAATTGTTGCGCAATTTACAGATCGAATTTTTGATTTTGAATGGATTCAACATTTCGCAGCAGCACGAAACTTCTCCTTTCAACAGGCAACAAAGGACTATATTCTTTGGTTAGATGCTGACGATGTTTTATTAGAGGAGGATCGAGAAAAATTGAAAGCTTTAAAAAAATCGCTCTCCTCTAATATTGATGCTGTTTCAATGAATTATCATTTAAGCTTTGATCCCGAAGGTAATGTAGATGCCTTTATCAGAAGATACCGTCTTGTGAAAAGAGCGAAGCAATTTCAATGGATTGGTGCTGTTCATGAATATTTAGAAGTAGGTGGTAATTTATTTGATAGCGATATAGCAGTTAGCCATTTACCACTAACACATGACCATTCGCGCAACATTACGATTTATCAACAACTTATTAAATCTGGTGCAACACTAACACCCCGTGATACATTTTATTTTGCTAATGAGTTACTAGACCATCACCAATTTGAAGATGCCATTTATTATTACGAGCTATTTTTAACCTCAAAATTAGGCTGGGTAGAAGATAATATCCGTGCCTGCTTTAAGCTAGCCGATTGCTATGCACATTTAAACGATACAGAAAACAGTGTAAGTGCTATTTTACGAAGCTTTGAATATGATATCCCTCGCCCTGAAGCCTGCTGTCGTTTAGGCTATTATTTTATGGAGCAAGGTAGAAATCACCAAGCCATCTTTTGGTATGAACAAGCACTTAATATTAAGCAAAATCCAAACGCTCCTTTTCAACATAAAAGCTTTTCCACATGGCTCCCCCATTTACAGCTTTGTGTGCTTTATGATCGCTTACAACAATACGAACTTGCTCATGCACATAATGAATTAGCAAGCACTTTTATCCCTAACGATGCGAAAATTTTACACAATAAAAAATACTTCCAGCGTATTTTAAAGCATAAGCAAAACAATGATTAACATATTTTCGCTTCATCACCCAAGTACCTTTTTATAGTTAGGTAAAGTTTTTCAGTTCTATAATTTATAAGTAATCAATAGTTATCTGTCTTCCTCCTTTCTCCTATCGCCGAATAGGATATGTGAGAGAGGAGGTGAAATTATGCATTTTGGAAACTTCCTAAACCGTGTTTGTAGCAAATGTAATGCATTTCCTTGCTGCTGCAACACTGCCCCTACCTCATGCTCAATTTGGCCTACCAAGCCAACTGGGACAACAGGTGGCATTACAGGGCCTACTGGGAGTACAGGTCCGACTGGCGCAACGGGAGCTACCGGACCCACTGGTATAACAGGACCTACCGGGATTACTGGTGCGACGGGTATTGCTGGCGTTACTGGTCCTACTGGGGCAACAGGAATCACTGGCGTGACTGGTCCTACTGGCGCTACGGGAATCACTGGTATCACTGGTCCTACTGGGGCAACAGGAATCACTGGTATCACTGGTCCTACTGGGGCAACAGGAATCACTGGTGTTACTGGTCCTACTGGCGCTACGGGTATTGCTGGTGTTACTGGTCCTACTGGGGCAACAGGAATCACTGGTGTGACCGGACCTACTGGCGCTACGGGTATTGCTGGTGTTACTGGTCCTACTGGCGCTACGGGTATTGCTGGTGTTACTGGACCTACTGGCGCTACTGGAATCACTGGCGTTACTGGTCCTACTGGCACGACTGGAATTGTTGGAGCTACTGGACCTACTGGCGCTACTGGAATCACTGGTATTACTGGACCTACTGGGGCAACAGGAATCACTGGCGCTACGGGTATTGCTGGCGTGACTGGTCCTACTGGCGCTACGGGAATCGCTGGGGCTACTGGTCCTACTGGCGCTACGGGAATCGCTGGAGCTACTGGTCCTACTGGGGCAACAGGAATCGCTGGAGCTACTGGTCCTACTGGGGCAACAGGAATCGCTGGAGCTACTGGTCCTACTGGCGCTACGGGTGCAACTGGATCGGCATTTACTGAAGGATTCTCAGCTTTTAAAAATACATTAGCTGTAAATGCTTCTACTTCCATTACTAACTGGAATGTTTCTTCACCTTACTATACAACAGCTGCTTTCAATCCAGCAACTGGGATATTTACTGTGCCAACAACAGGTAGATATTCCTTTGAAGCAACCATTAATTACTCTACAACAGCAGCTATCTCCTTAAGTTTAGGTTCAGGTATTAACCCATCCTTTGCTATTCGTCGAAATGGTACAACAAATTTAATAAGCGGTCTATTCCCAGTATTAAATGTAGCCGTTACACTACTAACTTTACGGGCAGTTCTTGGCAATGGCACAGTTACTTTAGCAGGAGAAGTGGAATTAAATGCTGGCGATACAGTTGATCTGTATTACGAAGCGAATGGCCTGACACTTGGTCTGACGCTTGGTGGTGCAAATTCTGGTGGTATTGTATGGTCATGTCATCGAATTTTATAGGGCTATCTATAAAACAATAGGAGAATAATTGAATTTTTAAAATTTAAACAAGCATAACCTCGTTTTAAAATGGGGTTATGCTTGTTTTATTTAAATCCTTTTTAACCTTATAAATTAATTTGTTACTTCTTCTTCAATTAACATTGTCCCTTTTTCTTTTAGGTTTGTATGGAAAGAGAATGCTTTTTCAAGAATATGTGGTGTTTGACCACCCACCTTCTCTTTTGCTTCTTCAAAGTAGGCACGTAATTGTGGTCTATACTTAGGATGTGCAATTTCGATAAGCTTTTCTGCTCTCTTCACTGGTGGCAATCCGCGAAGATCAGCATATCCTTGCTCTGTCACAATAACATCTACATCATGCTCTGTATGATCAACATGTGATACAAAAGGAACAATCGTTGAAATCGCTCCATTTTTTGCTAAAGAGGATGTTACAAAAATTGTAATTCTAGCATTTCGAGCAAAATCACCAGAGCCACCAATACCATTCATAATTTTTGTTCCATTAATATGCGTCGAATTAACATTTCCATAAATGTCCACTTCGATTGCCGTATTAAATGAAATTACACCTAAACGACGAATCACTTCTGGATTGTTCGAAATTTCTTGAGGTCTAAACATAATTTTATCTTTGTATTTCTCTAAATCCTCCGCTAATGAATCAACACGCTTCTTTGAAAGTGAGAATGCAGTACCAGCCGCAAATTTAACGATACCCGCATCAATTAAATCAAAGACACCATCTTGTAATACTTCAGAAAATACTTCTATATCTTTAAACTGAGAATTTTGCATACCATTTAAAACCGCATTCGCAACAGACCCTACTCCAGATTGCAATGGCGCTAATGATTCTGGTAATTTTCCTGCTGCTACTTCACTGGCAAAGAAGTCTAATAAGTGATTAGCAATTTGCTGTGTTTCTTCATTTGGTTCAAATAATGGTGAAGGAACATCAGGCTGTTCTGATAAAACAATTCCTTTTACCTTTTCTGGATCAACTTTAATGCCCGCTTCTCCAATTCGATCCGAAACATTATAAATTGGAATTTCTCTACGCTCACCTTGTTCTTTTTGTACAAAAATATCATGAAGTCCTTCATACGCTCTAGGTGCAGTTGTGTTGATTTCAATGATAACGTTTTCAGCTTTTTCCACAAAGATTGGTGAATTTCCTACAGAGCCAGTTGGAATAATATAACCATCCTCAGTGATTCCAGCTGCTTCAATAATGGCATAATCAATATTGCCTAATGTTCCTTTTCGTACTTCTTCTGCTGTATGTGATAAATGCTGGTCAATGTAGTATATTTCCCCTTTATTGACTTGCCCACGCATTACAGCGTTTCCTTGGTAAGGAACACGTAAATTAATGATGCCAGCTTCAGCCATTGATTGGTCAGCAGTTGGCCCTAATGAAGCTCCTGTATATAGGTTGATTTTAAAGTCTTCTTGCTCACCACGCTTAGAAAGTGCAAGTGGAAATTCTTTTGGCTCACCGAACAGTGTAAAGCCACTCATGCCGAGGTTCATTCCATCTTCAATCCAAGAAGCCGCTTCTTCAGCTGAAACAACTTTGTCTAAAAACGCTTCATTTCTAATGAATTGACTTAAATCTTTTCCCATTAACAATCACCTCATATTAGTTTAGTATTTCCTTGTGACTTTATGAATTTTTAACACAAAAATTCATAAGTATTCTTACTCTCTTTGCAATATTTATTTCTGCTTTTCATAAGCTGTCTTATCTACATTGTAAGAAGGACTTTATCTCTCGTCTATTACATTATTTCTATGATAATGATAGATAAAAACTATAATACAAAACTAGACAAAGAATTAATGGCATCTTTCTCTGTGTGAAAATGAAGCTTTTCAATTTCACATACTAATAATTTAATATATTCACGTGCTGCATAATTAATAAAACAGTTCTTTTTCATCACAAGATAAACGCCTCTTGTTAAAGATGGGTCTTTAATATGTTGGAAATACAAATCTTCTGTATCATAAAATTCGTATAGTGTACGCGAAACAATACTACAACCAATACCACTCCGAACAAAATTTAAGATAGATTTAATACTAGACGTTTCCACAATAGGCTCTAATTGCTTGCCTATTTCATAGCCAACCTTATCAAGTAATTTTCTACATTGATGCATATTTGGAAATAAAATAAGAGGACTATCTAAAATAGAACAAAATGATATTTTTGATTCTTCATGATATTGATTACTAATCAGATAAAATTCTTCATCATACAGTTTTGTTACTTGCAACATATCATATTCATTAAGTTGGAAGCTAATACCGAAATCAGCTTGATTTTCTAAAACGGCCTTTTCTACCTGATCTGTCGTTTCAATAAAAACCTTAATGTTTGGATAGAGCTGATTAAATTGAATACATAACGTAGATACCAAATCTGTTATTTCTCCTGGCAACACTGCAATCTTTACTTCCCCGATTTCTACTTTCGAGAATGCTGCAATTTGAGAAGCCATATTTTGAATAGAGCCTTGAATATTCAATGCTTCCTGTTGGACAATTTCCCCTACCTTCGTCAGTTCAATTCTCTTACCAACACGATTAAATAGTGAATACCCTATCTCTTTTTCAAGTATTCTAATTTGATGGCTTAAAGTGGGCTGTGAAATTCCTAACTTTTCAGCGGCTTTTGTAAAATGTAGCTCTTTACTAACCATTAAAAAATACTCTAAATGCCGTAATTCCATACTACCCCAACCCTTTCTTATGAAATTTCCATGCACATTGTAAAAATTATCTATCTTTTATACATTATCCACTAATTCGGTTATTCTATCCACCACTTATCACTAAACAATAAAAATAGGCTGTCCAAAAAGATAATATCTTTTTGGACAGCCTTAACTTCTATAATAACTATTTGCTAAAAACTAGTGCGCTTACGCTAGTCACAAAGGAGCCGTTTTAAAAGACTTTGCAAACGACTCCTTTTCTATTTTAATAATTCCTGTAGCACTTGCTCTGCTACCTGCTTACCTTGCTGTACACACTCGGGTACAGATATGCCCTCAAAAGAGCTACCTGCTAATTTAACCGTTGGAAAGTGTTGCTGTAACTCCTGCTTAATGCGCTGTACTTTTGCCTCATGCCCAACAGTATATTGTGGCATAGCATTTTTCCAGCGTGTAACAACAGTTGTAATAGGTGCTCCATCTACACCAATTGTTTTTTGTAAATCTTGAAGAACTGTCTTTTCAATCTCAGTATCGGATAGTGCAACAATGGCTTCATCACCCACTCGTCCAATATAGCTACGCAATAAAATATAATCCTCTGGTGCAGTACCTGGCCATTTTCGATTCATCCATGTACAGGAGGTTATTGAAAAATCACTATTTCGAGAAACATAAAAAGCAAGTGCATCTAAATTTCCAAGCTGTTCTTTTTTAAAAGCCATTGTGACAGTTGCAATTGTTGCAGCCTTCATTGTCCCTAACTCATTTAACAGCTGATGCTTACTAAACATTTTTTCTACCGTATCGAATGGTGTTGCAATAATAACCGCATCAGCCTTTATATGTGAGAAGTTATTGAGCATCACCTGAACCGAGCCATCCTTGCCATGCTCAATTTCCTCAACCTTCACACCTTTCATAACAGTTCCAGGAAGTAATGAATCTTCTAAACTTTCAGTGAGTGTTTCAAGACCATTGCTAAAGGTTTGAAAGATTCCTTTATTTTCATCTACAAGATGATTATTTAAGAAGTTTGTGCCAGACTTCTTCATACCAATTAGTAAACTACGATATTTTTGCTCTAAGCTATAAAGCTGAGGGAATGTTGAGCTCATGCTTAATTGCTCAATATCCCCCGCAAATGTACCCGCTAGTAACGGTTCAACTAAATTTTCCACAATCTCTGCGCCAAACCTTCTTCTAAAAAAAGCTCCTAACGGTTGGTCATCATCTTGTTCAGAGCGAGGAATAAAAAAATCTCCTGCTGCCCGAACCTTACCACTAAGCGAGAATAAGCCTGAGGTAATAAATGATGAGATATGTGGCGTTTCTCCAGATAACAGATGACTAGGTATTGGATAAAGTGCGCTACCAACAGCAATATAGGTTGGCCCTGCATTGCTTGTTCTAATTTTTTGCTCAATACCAAGATCCTTTGCTAAAGCATTAACATAGTTTTCACGATCAAAAAAAGATTCAGGTCCACGTTCAATAATAAAACCATCTTTTCTTAATGTTTGAATTTTTCCGCCAAGACGTAATGACGACTCGACAAGTACGATATCTAATGGCAATTCTTTTGTGATTGCTTCTTTTTGCATATAGAACGCAGCTGTAAGGCCAGTAATACCACCGCCAACAACAACTACCTTTCGTCTTTTCTGAGTCACCAACATCATCACTTTCTTTTCGCTTAGCTTAATTTTTTATGAATCGCATCTACCATCGCATCAATAAATAATGGATGTGTATTTGGCATCGCTGGACGATAGTATTTTGCGCCAAGTTCATCACAAACAACTTTACATTCAAAATCATTATCATACAGCACTTCTAAATGCTCTGTTACAAAGCCTACTGGTGTATAAACAAATGAACGGAAACCTTTTTCCTCATATAAATCACGTGTTAAATCTTGCACATCAGGACCAATCCAAGGCTCTGGTGTTTGCCCTGCTGATTGCCAGCCAACCTCAACATTTTTTAAACCTGTTGCTTGCTGAATAAGTCGAGCTGTTTCAATTAATTGCTCTTCGTAAGGATCACCTAAGCTTTTAATTTTTTCAGGTAATGAATGTGCTGATACAATTAAACATGCTTTTTCACGTTCCTCGTCAGACATTGCAGCAAATGTAGCATTGACTTGTTGCTTCCAATACTCAATAAATTTTGGCTCATCATACCATGATTCTACAGAAGTAATAGCTAAACGTCCGTTAGCTGCTTCTACTGCACGCCCATTATAGGATTGAATAGAGAATGTTGAAAAATGAGGTGCTAAAACAATCGAAACCGCTTCTTTAATACCCTCTGCCACCATTTGCTCTACCGCATCCTCAATAAATGGATGGATATGTTTTAGGCCGATAAATAATTTATATTCTACCGCATCCTGTACTTCATTTAAACGTGCACATAATGCTTCAGCCTGTGCCTTTGTTGCTGCTGCTAATGGTGATAAGCCGCCAATCGCCTCATAACGACTGCGTAAATCTTCTAAATGCTCCGCAGAAGGTTTACGACCATGACGAATATGCGTATAGTAAGGTTCTATATCTTCTTCTTTGTAAGGTGTTCCGTATGCCATTACCAATAAGCCTTTAACTTCTTTCATTACCTTTTCACCTCTAAAATTATTTTTATACATTATGTGACAAAAAGAAGCTGCCCAATCTTTTTATTGGACAGCTCCTTTTCTATAATGGCATCCATCGCTCATTATAGAAAAGGACTTATTATTAAGAACGTGCTTGAATTTGTTGTGCACTATATTCATGAATTAATGTAGTAAGACGCTTTAAGACATCTGGATTAACCTCTGGAAACACACCATGTCCTAAGTTAAAAATATGTCCTGGCATTTCTAAGCCTTGATCGATAATATCTTTTGTACGCTTTTCAATTACTGACCAATCTGCTAGCAATAGGGAAGGGTCTAAGTTACCTTGTACAGGCTTTGTAATACCATGTGTACGTGCTTCTTTAATAGGTAAACGCCAGTCTAGGCCTACCACATCAATCGGTAGATCGTTCCATTCCTTCGCTAAATGGCTAGCACCAACACCAAATTGAATCAATGGCACATTTTCCTTTTGTAGCTCTGCAAAAATACGCGTCATAATCGGTTTAATGAATACACGATAATCCTCAACATTTAAGGCTCCAACCCACGAGTCAAACACTTGGATAGCTTTGGCTCCAGCTTGAATTTGAGCCGTTACATCGGCAATAATCATATCAGCTAACTTATCCATTAATGCAAACCATGCTTGTGGCTCTGATACCATAAATGATTTTGTTTTATTATAATTTTTTGAAGGACCGCCTTCAATCATGTAGCTCGCAAGTGTGAATGGCGCGCCTGCAAAGCCAATTAATGGTACATTAAGCTGTTCTTCTGTTAACAGCTTAATTGTTTCTAATACAAATGGCGTATGCTCCTTCGCATCAAATTCACCTAGATTTTCTACATCTGCAACCGAACGAATAGGATTTGCAATAACAGGACCAACGCCTGCTTTAATTTTGACATCTATCCCAATACCAGGGAGAGGTGTAACAATATCCTTATACAAAATTGCTGCATCAACATTGTAATTTTCGACAGGAAGACGTGTAACATACGCACATAGCTCAGGTTGATGTGTAATTTCTTCTAAAGAATATTTTTCTTTAATCGCACGGTATTCTGGCTGTGAACGTCCCGCTTGTCGCATATACCATACAGGCGTATGTGCTACCCTTTCTCCACGTGCCGCACGTAGAAGTGTATCATTAAAAGTTGTCATGAATAGTTCCTTCCCCTCAATAAATTCCTATTATAAAAAAAGCCTTGTTTATTCCTTTATTATTGATATCCGTTTTCAATAGTAAACGCTTCCTCTGTTATTGTATAGTTTTCCTTATGAAATGTCATAAAATTGTTCTTTCTAGACAGTTTCTTTTCACACGAGGCGTTAGACTTATGCTTAAAAGGGTATAATCACGCTATAGTTAGTAAGATTGAGAAGGAGGGTAAAATAATGCACATTTATTTAACTTCTGGCACTGGCGATTTTTTAGAGCAGGTAAAAAACAAATATCCAAATGAGCATATGATTTTAATTCATGGAGATGGTAACTCTGTACTGATACATGAAACAGCAGGAAAAACAGTGTTTGCAACACCTCGTAAATTTGAGGTGCTGGATTCAGTCAATGACTTAGAGGAACGTGGCTTCTTTGTTTTCAACAATATTCCTGTGACAGATGAAGGACGACCCGTTTTCGAACACCGCTTTTTAGAGCGTTCACGTGTTATTGAGGACGAACCGGGGTTTGTAGCATTTCGCTTGCTGCGACCTATTAAAAGCGATACTTATATCGTTATGACCCAATGGAATGGACCACATTCCTTTGAAGCATGGAAGAGCTCTAAAGCATTTGAAGCAGTACACCCTAAAAGGGATGACTCAACAGGCATACGCCAGCAAAATATTTTTTCAGCAGCTTCCTATCTAACTACTTATAGCGCGATACCAAAAGAAGAAGATACAGAGTAAAAAATAAAAGAGAGTCACCTAGAAAGAACCCCTTTCTAGGCGAGGGCACTGAAAAACTTACATTTTTTACGATGAATTAGTTTTTCAAACAAAAATAAGGCACTTTCCATTCGTTTTTGAATGGAAGGTGCCTTATTTCTTTCTTTTTTCCTACTCTTTTTCACTCAGTAGTTTGAGTATCCGTTTCAGATTGACCGCAAAGATCGTCGTGGCTCCTTGAATTTCCATGCCAAATAAACCCGCCGATTTTGCTGTTTTAAAGCCGTGTGGGTTCTTTAATTCACTATTTTTCGCTTCGATTTTATAGCGTTTGCTGGCAAGTGCTTTGAATTCGGCTGTTTCCTGGAATGCTGCTTGTTCTTGATGTGTATCGGATTGAATCGTTACACTATACGTTTTACTTTTCGCCCCTTCCTTATAACAGCCCTCTCGCATCGGGCAAACTTTACATTTTTCAATATCAAAATGAAACGTTAAACTTTGATTCAGGGTTTTCCTGCCCGTACGTCTTTTGTGAGTTGCCATGTGCCCCGCTGGACAAACAAACATACCCGCATCCTTGTTATAATCAAATTCAATTTTCCGTTGTCCGCTGCCATTTGTGATTACTGGATTTAACTTTGAAATTAACTGAAACTGCTCCGATTTTGCATACACTAAATTCTCTTTCCAGGAATAGGCGGCATCACCAATCACCGTGTCAATTTCCATGCCGGCAGTTCTACTTTTCTCTACCAACTCTTGTAAATAGTGCCCATCACTTTTTTCACCCGTCGTCACAACCGCTGCTGTAATAATACGTTCATCACTCATCGCAATATGCGTTTTAAAACCAAAGAAAGAAGAATCTGCTGACTTATGGCCAACACGTGCATCCGGATCATTTGAATAGCTTAAATGATTCTCATAATCATCTATCACTTCTTTTAAAACATTTAATTTTTCTTTCACAGCCGGGATTTGTGCAACCTTTGATTGTGTTTCGACTGCTTCAACTACTTGACGACAGTAATCTAATTCTTCTGTGACTTCATTTGACGCAGGCTTCTCAGGGAATTTTCCGACCATGTTTTCGTCTAGTTGATACACGGCTTTACGTACATTTTTGGATTTTTCCTGTAAAAATTCTTTGGGCGTTTTCTGGTTATATCGCGCTTTTGTATGGGTAGCGTCGACAATCACCATTTTACTAAGGAGTAGTCCTTTCTCTAAAGCAATTTCAACAGTTTTCTGAATCAGTAAATCTAATAAATTCATATCTTGAAGACGGAGTCGACGGAATTTTGTCAGGGAACTGGGGTCGATCACTTCCTCTTCTGGTGCCATATCTAAAAAATATTTAAAGGACATATCGAATTTTGAACGTTCGATAAGGTCGGCATCCGACAGGTCATGAATCGCTTTTAACAGTAAATATTTAAACATGCGAATCGGTGGAATCGCGTTACGGCCATTAACTAAACAGTATTTCGATTTTAGTTCGTCTAGAATAAATGAGAAATCCACAAGTTCATTGATTTGGCGAAGCATATTGTCCTTTGGAATAATTAAATCGTACAACGCCATGTACGGGCTTAAATTGAATGTTTCCTGTTTAGAAATCATGGTCGCACCACCTTTTATTAGTCCTTTAATTATACAGGAAATTTGTGAGATTATACGAGAGGAAAACCCTTCTAGTGATGAAAGTGGTCCCAGTTGATTGGAATGGAGGCGGCGACTTCTGCGGGAACAGCACGAGCGGAAGCACCCGGACTGAGCAAAGCGAGGGAGAAGGCTGGAGCCGTGCCCGCGAAACGCGTCCGCCGCAATGGAAATCAACGGCATCGAAGAAAAAGAGAGTACAGGAACGAATATTCGTTCCTGTACTCTCTCACTTGTGCCTGAGGGACTTTTTCAGTGCCCTCTTTCTAGGCGACTCTCTTTTTAAATTTATCCCGTAATTAACAGCGAGGATGAAGAACGCTTATTAATTGAAGTTTGACGTTATTATTTAGAAAGCTTTGCTGTTAATTCACTAATTACGATTATGATTGCTATGACAATATAAAACATTGGCTGGGCAATAGCACATAAGCCAACAATAACGGCTTGTATTATCATCGCTAGCCGTACAATTTGCCTTACAGCAATTTGACGAGCATTATCTGGCAATGGATATAGCATGTCCATACGGAATTCACCGCTTGACAGCAATGCTTGCTTTAATTGAATGGTTGTGGCAAAGCTTAATGCGCCTGCAACAATCCATGTTACAACAGGAATATCTACAAAGGCTGCAATAATAGCTGCAATCGCTGTCAGACGAAGCCATAAATAGAAATGGTCATCTGTACGGACAAAGGTACGAAATACTAAATATTTTTGAGCGTTATCTTTACCATATGGAATAAATTTGTATAACCAATCAAGCCAGCTACGACGACGAATACTACCACGTAGATGCGGCACATCCGTAAAATAATTAGCAAAGCGGTAAAAGCTCATCATCCGATTTTGCTCAAGCTTGACAAAATGCTCATACGGCACAGGCTCACCGCTAGACTTTTTGCGAAAAACGATCATATAAATAATGCTAATCACTGTTGCAACAATAGCTAATAGTAGCTGCCCCTGAAGAGCCATATAGATAGCTGCAATAAATATAACCGCTCGAATTAATCTGTCCACCCAAACAAGTTGTCCACGCTCACTATAACGATAGCTAAATTCACCTTGTACACTTATATACTTTAGGACAACTACAAGTAAAAATATCAACCAAATATTTGCCGTTGTTAAAGCTGTCACTGCCTTTAATAATGGAATACTCACAATATAGACAATCGCTACAATCCATACTTGAGAAAAAAATGTCCATGTTAGAGCTTTGCTAAAATACTGTGGCATTTTAGACTCCAATGGCAGGAGGTATACTTGGTCTGGCTCTCTTAAGAGCGTAGTAGGACGACTAAAAATCAATAATAACCCAATAATAATGGCTATTACGATTTCTGCTGGAAAATCTGTTTGCACCACTTTCAACCATTCGCTATATTGGTAGCCTCCCGCTCCAATCAAAAAGACAAGTACAATGGCAATATGCCCTGTAAAAATAAATTGCATATATTTCTGTACTTCCCCTATGTAGTGCATAAAGCGAGAAGACCATACATCACGCAAGTTCTTCATGGTCCCGCTCCTTTGTCATTGCAATATATAGGTCATCTAATGTGGCATTTGGCATCGCGAAGGCTTGACGTAAATCTGCCATTGTTCCCTGTGCTCGCACACTTCCTTCATGCAATAAAATAATTCGATCACAATGCTTTTCAGCAGTCGATAAAATATGCGTAGACATTAATATCGAGGCACCCTCTTTTTTCTTTTCATCCATTTGATCTAATAATGATTGAATCCCAAGTGGGTCTAGCCCGACAAATGGCTCATCAATAATATAAAGACTAGGATTCACTAAAAAGGCACACATAATCATGACCTTTTGTCGCATTCCCTTTGAAAAATGGGATGGAAACCAATTTAATCTTTTTTCCATTCGAAATTCCTTTAATAAGGTAGCTGAGCGGGCATCAAGCGTAGCCTTATCCATGCCGTAAGCCATTGCTGTTAATTCTAAGTGTTCTCTTAATGTCAGCTCATCATACAGTACAGGGGTTTCAGGAATGTAGGAAAAGGCTGTTCGATACTTGTCAGTATCCTCCTTTAACGTGACACCATTTAACCGAATATTCCCTTCCTTTGGCAACATCGTGCCGATAATATGTTTAATCGTTGTACTTTTACCAGCACCATTCAAGCCGATTAAGCCAACAAGCTCTCCCTTTTCAATTGTAAAAGATAAATCTTTAATAACAGGTTTTCTCGTATAGCCACCCGTCACATGTTGTACCTCTAATACCGGCATACCCTCACTCCTCTTCTTGTTTTATCCCGTATTAACAGGCTATAAGACCCCCACTTCAAACTAGTTAGCAGAAACGAAATGTTTAAGTAGGGAGCCAACAGCCTGTAAAAACCCGATTGGTAGTTTCACTTTATATTTTATCAAAAATTAGCAAATGATACAGGTTTGAGTATGTTAGAATATACTTACATATACGATAAGGGGGAGATTCTTATGAGCGATTGCCTATTTTGTAAAATCATTGATGGCTCTATTCCAAGTACAAAAGTTTATGAAGATGACCATGTCTATGCATTTACAGACATTTCACCTGTCGCAAAAGGTCATACATTATTAATTCCAAAGCAGCATTGTCAGGATTTATTTGAAATGCCAGAGGATGTGGCACGTAATTTATATGCTGTCGCACCAAAAATCGCCAATGCCATTAAAGCCGCATTCCAGCCAATTGGCTTAAATACGATTAATAATAATGGTGCAGCAGCCGGACAAACTGTTTTCCATTACCACTTACATTTTATTCCGCGTTATGATGAAAAAGAAGGTCTAGGCTTGATTTGGCAAACACAAAACTATACATCAGAGCAATTAGTAGAAGTGGCGGAAAGCATTAAAGCACACCTTTAAATCACGTTTTTAGCATAATTGTATTGCAATTTTCAAAATTTTAACGTACAATCACAAATAAGTTTCGCTCACGGCTATGAGGGCACGTTAGGAAACAATTAGATTAGTTGAGTTGAGGAGAGATTAGAAAATGAATACGAAAAATTTAGTATTAATGGCACTTTTAGTAGGTGTCGGTGCAGCTCTTTATGTAGTTACACCTGGAATGGTAAATGGCATGAAGCCTGATTTTATGTTAACAATGATGTTTATTGGGATTTTATTATTTCCTACTGTGAAAGAAACATTTTTACTTTCTCTAGCAACAGGGGTACTTTCAGGTTTATTTACAACGTTCCCTGCTGGTCTTGTGCCAAATATTTTAGATAAAGCTGTGACAGGCTTTGTATTTTTAGCTGCTGTATTGCTGCTTAAAAAATTAGCAAATCATCTTGCTGTAGCTACGATTTTAGTTGGATTGGGTACAATTTTATCTGGAACTGTTTTTTTATCCACAGCACTTTTTGTCTTCAATGCCAATGTGGGCGCAACGTTTGCCATGTTATTTGTAGGCGTTGTTCTTCCAGCTGTCGTATTTAACATTGTTGCCTTTGTAGTGATCTATCCAATCGTAACAAAATTAGTAAAGCGTTCTAAATTTGTAACAGCAATTTCTCAAATTTCATAAACAAACAAAAGTAAGAACTTGTAGCAATGGTGCGAAACGCCTGCTACAAGTTCTTTTATGTTAATTTTATCTACCATCAGAAAGCTAATATGTGGTCATTCATCACAATATTAGTTTCTTTTTTATTTTTGTATTCACGGATTTCATGGTTTAATAGTAGGTAATCATGATAAGAAATGAGGTAGACAAATATGAAAGCAAAACCATTTTTACTTGGACTTACAACAGGCATTATTGGCGGCACAGTTGCTGTACTTTTCTCCACACCACAATCAGGACAACAGCTACGTACTTCCTTAAAACAAAATGCAGATCAAACAAAGGGAATGCTCTTGGATGTAAAACAACAGGTAGGCACTGTTAAACAATCTGTCAATTCACTAACAAATGAAGTTAAAAATAATATTCCTCTAATAATAAATGATTTAAAACAAACTATTACTACTTTTACAGAGGAAATTGAGCCAAATAAAAATAATTTACAACAAGAAATAGAAGCATTACAGAATTCAATAAGCGAAATCGAGAAAAACATCGCACAAATCATAAAAAGCAAAGAAAAATCTCAAGAAAAAATCAACGACTAAAGACCCTTTAAATTGAATATAATTCTATATTTTTATTAAATTAAATTGTAATAATGTTATTTTTTAACCACTTTTAATTTTTTAATTTTTCGAACTTTAAACTTTTTTCCTTTACTGCTATAATATTTTTAAAAATGTGAAAGAAAGCAGTAGGTGATGGCTTTGTCAGAGGAATTATACACACAAAAAGAAGCGATGCTTTATAGTCAAAGAATCGCGCAATTATCAAAAGCTCTATGGAAAGCGGTTGAAAAAGATTGGCAGCAATGGATTAAACCCTATGACTTAAATATTAATGAACATCATATCTTATGGATTTCTTACCATTTAAAAGGGGCTTCTATTTCAGATGTAGCAAAATTTGGCGTGATGCATGTTTCAACAGCGTTTAACTTCTCTAAAAAATTAGAGGAGCGTGGACTCCTTAAATTTTCAAAGCGAGATGACGATAAGCGTAATACGTATGTTGAGCTAACAGATGCTGGCACAGACCTAATAATCGAAATGAATAAAAACTATCATAATACGTATCATTCTGTACTGGAAGGGTCACTGGCATTAAAGGACCTATATGGTCGTTTCCCAGACTTTTTAGATGTAATGGCTGTTATTCGTAATATTTATGGTGAGGATTTCATCGATATTTTCGAACGCTCCTTCCAACATTTCCGTGATTCCTTTGACACGCTTGAACAACGTACACCTGTAAAAGGATAAGATGAAGCTTCACTTATAAAAAAGGAGGTATTTCAGAAATATTTCTGAAACGCCTCCTTTTTCTTGCATTCTAACATTATTCACTTTACAGTAAATAGGACACTTCCTATTTTCGGAGTTGATAATAAACGATGCATTGTTGGAAAATTTTAAACTTAGAACATCATTACGGCACTACGCGTATTATTATAATGAGCGTTATCACGTTTCTGCTGGTCTTTTGCACTTCTTATGTAACCTTTAATTTATTCAATGAGGAGCATTATACAGATCATTTATTTTGGCTCTTTGTAATAGCTGTTATTATATTGTATCCGATTCATAAATTTTTACATTTTCTTGCACTATATGATTTACGACAGCATTTAAAGTTGCGTGTACGTGCTCAATTTTATATTATTCCTGTATTGCATATGCGTATTCGTGAGCCATTAGCAAAAAATCGTTATATTTTAGCATTATTAACGCCCTTTATTGTGCTTAATACAAGTATTTTATTGGGTACACTGCTTTTACCGCAATATACACATTATGGTACGTTACTATTTGCTTATCATTGTAGTTTATGTTTAATTGACATTCTTTACGTGAAATATTTACTACATTCACCAAAAAATTCACAAATAGAGGAAACGCCTAAGGGCTATGAAATTTTAGTGCCACCAACGGTTCACTAAATTACTTGTACTTGTGTTTTGATGACGTTCTTTGTTATGCTATTACTATTGAAAGAGGGGAGGAATAGACTTGCTATTAATGATTGTAGTTCTATTCTCGGTATTCTATTTATTTCAAATAAACCGCATGACATATACGCTATGTGTGCGACGTGAAATTCCCGAAGAAAACCAACCAAAAGTATTCCGAACGATCAATATACTTATTACGATTTTACTTGTTTCATTCTATATTGAAGTTTTATACGCTGTATAATGACAACCAAAAAGACATTCGCACCAATCATACGTATAACAATAAGTTGAGCCCCCATGCAACAACTTAGTATTCTTCGTATGCAATGCAAATGTCTGACAAGAAAAGCTAAGAGCCTTACACTCTTAGCTTTTCGCCATTTTATTAATTAGTATAGGAACGCTGCACCAACGATAATTAATAAAATAAATAACACAACTAATAAAGCAAAGCCTGAGCCGTAGCCACCGCCACCGTATCCTCCGTTGCCCATAACTTCACCCCCTTTCTTTTCTATATCCTATGCGCTTTGAATTTTGAAATATGGGCAATACTCAAGGGGGAACCATTTTGTTTTTAAATCGTTTATGTTATAGTAAAAAATGGACGAAACCATGTTAGGAGAGAATATCCATTATGAAAAAGACAGTTTTATCTTTAACATTAGCTGCTTCTGTTTTAGCGCTTGGCGCATGTAGCGGAGGAGATGATAAGGCACTTGTTACTTCTAAAGTAGGCGATATTTCAGTAGCTGATTTTAATGAAAAAGCAAAATCGTTAACAGGCTCATATGTTGTACAACAAATGCTAACTGAAAAAGTATTAGCTGATAAATATGAAGTAACAGATAAAGAAGTACAAGAAGCATATGATATGACAGCTGCGCAAATTGGCGACAATTTCGAACAAGCACTTGTGGAGAGTGGCTTAACAGAAGAAGGCTTTAAAGATTCTTTACGTGTACAGCTTCTGCAAGAAAAAGCTATAAAGGATTCATTTGATACAAAAAAATATTATGAGCAAATGAAAACCGAGCTAAACGGTCGTCATATTTTAGTAGCAGATGAAGCAACAGCAAAAGAAGTGATTGAAAAAATTAAAGGCGGCGCTAAATTTGCGGATGTAGCGAAAGAATATTCAACAGATACAAGCTCTGCTGAAAAAGGTGGCGAGCTTGGCTGGTTCTCTGTTGGGGCAATGGTCGATGAATTTAATGATGCTGCATATGCACTTGAATTAAATACATTAAGCGAGCCTGTTCAATCAGACTTTGGCTATCATATTATTGAAATTACGGACAAGCGTGATGTAGAAGGTATTGGCTCATTTGAAGATGAAGAAGAAAATATTATTAATACGATGTTTGCCAAATTAAAGCAAACAGGTACTGACCAAATCGTTGCTAAAGATATTGTGGCAAAATTAGCAAAAGATATGGATATAAAAACATCTGATAAAGAATTAGAAGAATCACTAAAATTCTTTACAACAACAAGTGAAGAGCAAGCAAAAGCGGCTGAAGAAGCAGCAAAGAAAGCTGAAGAAAAAGCTGCTAAAGAAGAAGCTGACAATAAAGACAAAGCAGAAGATACTGACAAAGAAGCTGAGTAATCAGGATAACTATACTATCAACAAAAGGGAGCATCCGAAATAACGAGATGCTCCCTTTCCTTTTCTACTTCACTTTAAATTGGCTGATTTCCGCTTGTAAGTCATTTGACATTGTTTGAAGAACATTTGCTGAGCTTGCAATTTCCTCATTTGACGCAGTTTGTTGCTCTATTGATACAGCAATATGCTGTAAACCTGAGGATGTGTCGTTCGCAATTTCTACAATCTCTTTTACGGCATCACCTGTTTGGCTTGCCTTGTCATTGACACGCAAGACAATATTTGTTACTTCATTTGTACGAAGACTAATCTGCTGCACATAATCTACAATATTTTTAAAAGCATCGCCTGTCTGTTCAACGGATTCTCGACCTTCATCTACAAATTTTGTACCACTATTAATAGCATTAACAGCACCTGATGTTTGGTTTAAAATATCGTCCACTAATGTTCGAATATTATCGGCAGCCTTTCCTGATTCCTCCGCTAGCTTTCTAACTTCATCCGCAACAACTGCAAAGCCTTTTCCTGCTTCTCCTGCTCGTGCCGCTTCAATGGATGCATTCAATGCAAGTAAATTTGTTTGATCTGTAATGCTTGTAATTAACGCGACAATCGTACTGATTTCCTTTGATTTTTCACCTAAAGCATTAACAACCTCTGTTGATTGGTGAACAGAGTCATTAATTGTATTCATCTTGTCAATGGTCTGTTCAATTAACTGTAATCCTAAATCAGCCTTTTGGTTCGTTTCATTCGCTATATCTGCAACTGCCTGTACAGCAGATGAGGCATGGTCCATATCTTTAATAATTAAATCAGCAGAACCAGATAATAAATCTAATTGCCTTAATTGTCCTTCTGCACTGGAGGCAATGCTTCCAATAGCGTCAGAAATCGTTTCCACTGTCTTACTACTTTGCTCTGTAATAGCTGTAAATTCCTTTGTATACTCCGAAACATCTGTAGATGCTTTATTTGCCTTCTCAATAACTGTACCGATTTGTGTTAGCATATGATTAAATTCAGTTGATAATTGCCCAATCTCATCTTTGAATTTATCATCAATACGTACTGTTAAATCGCCATTAGCAGCCTTTGTCATTGCCTTTAGCACACAGTTAATACGCTTTAACACAATATATCTTGTACATAATGAAATAATAACTGTCCCAATGAATAATGAAATAAATGTATTGATAGCAACACCTGCGCTACCATTTAATGCAACTACTTTTTCAACTTGATGGCTAATAAATTCTGAAACATATGAGCTAATAAATAAGCTTATTCCTATAGCCAGTATCATTTTAAAAATTAAGCTTTTCCAAAATTTAATTTTCTGCGAAAAAAGTACCTCTTTCTCCATTGTTTTTCCCCATTCTTATGTATTTCTTCTTATATTCTAAAATAAATACTAGCATTGGTACAATGGATAGCCTCTAAAACTTTCTAGTTATATATTTCAACCTATAAAAACCATACTTTAATAGCAATTAGGAAATAAAATAATTACACTTATTAACAATTTTTACTAACTTTATATTGTATGTTCTTTTGTATAAATCATTACACTCGCCTCTTCAAAGGTGTTCACTATTTCCTCTGGTATTTTACAATCTGTAATAATGCCATCCACAATTGTAACTGCACCAATTTTAAAAATAGCTGTTTTATAAAATTTAGTGTGATCTATCACAGCAAATGTTGTTGTGGCATTCTTTAGCAGCGCCTGCTTTACAGCTAACTCATCTAAACCATAATCTAGAAAGCCTTTTTCTACGGATACACCGCTGGCACTCATAAAAAATGTATCAATATGAAATTTTTCCACAAAGGCTACAGCTTCTTGCCCCTCTAGACAAAGCTCCGAGTTTTTTAATTTCCCCCCCAGGTAAAAATACCGAAAAATTAGGGTTTTGTGCTGCAATAGTTGCAATGGTTAAACAATTTGTAACGATGGATAGCTGCTGAAATGCTGTCACTAAATATTTCATTATCTCTGTATTAGTTGTGCTAACATCTAGCGCAATGCAATCGCCTTCTTCTACAAATGTTGCAGCGACCTTTGCAATTTCTGCTTTCCATTCCCTATGAATCGTTTCATGCACAATAAAATTTGTTTCTTTAATATTACGCTTTTTTAAAATTGCCCCCCCATGTACACGCCTTACCTCCCCTGCCGCTTCAAGGTATTCTAAATCTTTTCGAATGGTTTCAGGTGTTACAGCAAGCAACTCGCTTAATTCAGTTACTCGCACTGTCGCATTGGTATTTAACGCCTGGCGTATTTTTTCGATACGTTCATCTCGCAGCATATAAAGTCCTCTTTCTTTTTTTCTTTATTATATTTTTTTGTTTTACTTTGTAAAATCAAAATTACAATTTATTAAAATGTGCTTAAAAAAGTATCTCTATAATAAAAAAACGAATAAAACAAAATAAAAACAAATAAAAACGAAAGGCAGGATGTCGTGACTTCCATCAAAATTGAAATGAATCATTTATCGAAAGGCTATAACGATGTAGATAAACCAATTATTAAGGACCTTAATATGGAAATTAAGGAGGGTGAAGTTCAGCAAATTGGTACACCTGAGCAAATTTATCGTAAACCATTGGGGAGAAATTCTAAAACAACTAGAGGTGACGGATGATTAAAGGGATTTTATTTGATAAAGATGGCACATTAATTGAGTTTAATAGTCTATGGATTAATCTAACCAAAAAAATTGTACATGACATTATTAAGCAATATAATATTGATGAGAAAAATACTATCCCAATGCTGGAGGTTCTTGGTATTCAAGCTAACGATACGCTTGTGAGTAATAGTTTAATTGCGAGTGAAACTTTATACGATTCAGCGCAGGCTTTAGCTCCATTTATAAATGAAAGCACTGAAACGCTATATAAATTATTAGATGAAATGTATTATGTAGGTACATGTCAACATCCAGATGCAATTAAGCCTATAGGAGATGTAAAAAAATTATTTCAAGAATTGCATAATAAAAATATTCGCGTTGGGATTGTTACTGCTGATCAGTACAACGTCACAGCATTTACACTTCAGTATTTAGGGCTGATGCCTTATGTGGATTTTATTGCAACAGCTGATACGTATCCTAAAAAACCTTCTCCAGAGGCTTTACATGCATTTTGTAATAAATTTAACCTTCAACAAAGCGATGTTATTCATATTGGTGATACAAAAGTAGATATGTTATTTGGGCAAAATACTAAACAGCCTGTAGGTGTATTATCTGGTACGTCAGATTTAGCTACACTACAGCAATATTCAACAACTGTTTTACCAACAATTCATGATATAGTTCATCACTTCCGCTTATAGTTTCATATCTTAATTAAGCAATTAATAAACGCTCCCTTTTCTGTTGGAATGGGAGCGTTTATTTCTATTGTATTCAGTTATTGCAAGCTGCCTGCTAAATTGTTGGCTTATAGAAGGAGCGGTTATCGAGTGGGAATAGTCGCTCTGTAAATTCGCCTGGTGTTGTTTTTCCTAATGCTCTTGTTAGCATATTCATCTTCGCATCAATATTATCAATATAATGTAAGATTTCTGCTTCCTGTAGCATTGGCTTTTTCGGGCTACCCCATTCTTCCTTCCCATGATGAGATAATACCATATGTTGTAGTAGCATTACCTCTTCACCTTCAATATCTAGCTCGCTAGCAATTTTCGCAATTTCATTGACCATAATCGTAATATGACCTAATAAATTGCCTTCTACTGTATACATTGTAGCTACTGGCCCTGATAATTCAATGACTTTACCAATATCATGTAAAATAATACCTGCATATAATAAATCACGGTTTAATGTTGGATATAAATCTGCAATTGCTTTGCCAAGTCGTAGCATAGACACCATATGATCTAATAGACCTGATGCATAGTCATGATGGTTTTTAGTGGCAGCAGGAAACACTAAAATAGCCTCCTGATGCTTTTTAATTGTCGCTCTTGTAATACGTGAAATATTTGGATTTTTAATGTCAAAGAAAAATTGTGTTAATTCTTCATACAGCTGTTCTTTTGGCGTTGCAGAGGATGGCACTAAATCATGAATCGCAATACCTTCTTCTGGCTTTGCAACACGAATTGACTTAATACGCAATTGATTTTTCCCTCGATAGTCATGTATTTCTCCACCAACACGGACAATCGCTTCCGCATGATACATTTTTTCATGCTCTTCATTTGTATCCCATAGCTTTGCCTCAATATCGCCACTTTTATCTTGTAAGATAAGCGACATAAATGGCTTTCCAACTGTTGTAATTCCTTTTGTCGCTTGTTTAATTAGTAAATATTGGTCAACCGGCTCTCCTACTTGAAGTGTTGTAATGCCTTTCATGTCGACGCCACTCCCCTTTCATTTGCTAGCGCTGCTATATCAACAATTTGCTCTTTTTGCCAATGTGTAAGCATTGCATCATGGCAAGTAAAATATAAAATTTGACGTTCATATCCTACTTCTTTCATTAATTGTACCATTTTGTTTGTACGGTTTCGATCAAAATGGACAAATGGATCATCCATTATCAGTGGAAATGGCGCAGAAGCTGCCAATGTTTGTGCAAGTGCCATACGCAATGCAATATAGGCTTGCTCCTTTGTTGCCTGTGATAATTCAACCATTTGATAGCGTAATCCAGCCATATCTTGTGCCATAAAGTAACCTTCATCATTAATGGATAGCTTTTCATAACGCCCATCTGTTAATAAGCAGAATATCTTATTGACCTTTGTTAAAACATGTGGTAGTTTTTCCTCTCGAAGACGGAATAACGTTTCATGGATAGCTGTCGCCACAGCCTTTTTGGATGCCCATTGCTCCACAAGCTGCTGTAGCTGTGCTTTCTCTTGCTCAAATTGTTGAAGTAATTGTCCATAATTTTGATCATTTAATAGTTGGTCTTTTTGAATTTGTAATGTTGCACGTTGCTCAAGGCATTGATCAATTTCCTGTTGCACTAAGCTTTGCTTCTGCTCTAACACAAGCATCTCTTCCTCAACAGATGCCTCTTCTAGACCTTGTTGAGTTATAAGATTCAGTGATGCTAACTGATCTTGGATTGCTTGAAGCTCTGCTGTAATTTTTTTCTGTTGTTCAAATTGCTCATGTATCTCATAATACGCTTGCTCGTGTTGAGCATTTGCAGCATTAAATAGCTGGCTAATATTAGCTGTATAGCTCTCAATGCGCGACTGCACACCGTCCATCGTAACACTAAGACTAGCTAATTGTTCTGTTGTTTGCTGTGCTTGTTGCTGATTTTGCTGTGCTTCTAGATAGGCTGTACGTAAATACATATATATTTCTTGCTCATTATACACCCCATCTACAATCCGCTGTAGCCGTTGATAAAGTACCTGCTTTTCTGCCTGTACTGTTTGTAATAGATGATGCGTACTAGCCTTTTTAGTTGCTAGCTCCTGCACACTACGAATACGTGTAAATAATTCAGGCATTAATGTTGTAGCTATAGTGCCTTGTAATCGATAACGCTTTAAAAATTGTTGCAAGGCTTGTATGGCTTCCTCGCTTACTATTTCAGCCTGCTGAATTTTATATTCAAGTTGAGCATAGCGCTGTTCTTTTTCCTTTTGCTGTTCATTTACATGTAGCCAACGCTCCTCAAGCTGTTGCTTCTTTAGTAGCACTGTTTGCACATTTGCTTCTTCTTGCTCTAATTTGCGTATAAGCTGGCTTTGTTCCTTACTTGGCGTCTTATAGGCTTGTCTACTATATTTTATAAGCACTAGTATAATGACTGATAAAACTGCTCCAATAACCATTACCGCTATATTTTTTTCCAGCACACCATAGACAAACGATAAAAGCCCAACCATACATACAAGCCATATCACATAATGAGGCTGCTGTTGTTTGGCACGCTGCCATTTTTCAGCACGTAATTGCTCAAGCTGCCGTTTACGTTGTGGCCACTGTGCTAAAATATGTTCTTCCTCCTGTGTTAATGACTCTTGCTTTAGTTGTTGCTGTTGCTTTGCAATAGCATCTAAATCTATATGAACCTGTTCCATTGAACGCTCATAAAACTGAAGCTCTATCTTTGCCTCCTCTAGCATGCTTAATTGCTGCTGAAATTGCTCTTCTTGCTGTAAGGAAACTGTTTCGCCAAGAACAATTTCCTGTGCCTCTTGTTCCTGCACACCTAATAAACGAAATTGCCCTTCAATTTCTTGCTCCAACAAATAAAGACTATCTTGTAAATTTTGCTCTTTTACCATTAGCTGATGCCATGTTGCCTCTTGCTGTAGAAGAAAAGCCATTTCATTTAGCGTTTGTTCATCTAGTGTAGCAAGTATGTTATTTTCTAATGCTTGATATTGCTCCTGCAATTGCTTTAGCTTTTGATTTTCGTGTAATAGACGGTCTTTTAGCTGCTCATAGCGTCTAATGCCTTCTGCTGGAAACTGTATATGCTCATACTTTGTCAATGTTTGCTGCAATATCTGTTGTTGCTTCAGAAGCGGCAATGCCTGCTTTTGGACGGTGAGCTGCTGCCACTGCTGCTGCTGTAATTTTTGAGTATGATAGAGCTGCTCTAGCCTTTGTTCAAGTATCTGTAATTGCTGTAATTTATCCTCAAATGTTCGAATATTGCCTTGCTCCTGCTTAATTGTTCGTTCAAGTTGCTTTAACTGTGCAATTTTTTGGTTTATCACTGGCACTTTACCTGTTTTTTTAAAGAGCTCACCAGCTTCTTTTTCCATTCTCTTTTCAAGAGCAGATAAATGCTGAATACCTGTCGTTCCTGAGGCAAGCAATAAATGCGTGAGCTCTTCCTCTGACATTTTTTCAATCCCTTGTAGCTCATGTAATGAAAAAGAAAAGATGGATTCAAAGGATGCTTTGGAATACCCATATAATAACTTTGCTAATAATTCTTCTTGTCCAGTTGTACCATCCTCCAAATAAACTGTCACATCTCCTATTGCCTTGCCTTTCACACGTTCAATTGTGCATTGACCATACAATGGATGCGCTACTATCAATTGACCACCGTATTTTGTTGAAATTTTCGGCTCATATCTGCGCTGTGCTTGCTGTTTTGTTGGAAAGCCAAAGAGGATTTGTAAAATAAATTGCTGAATGGTTGTTTTACCTGCCTCATTCGCGCCATAAAAAATCGTGACACCGTCTTTTAAAGTAATAGTGATATTTTCATGCTTGCCAAAGCCATAAATTTGGATTTTTTGTATTGTCAGCATGTAATTCACACCCTTTGAATTTCTTCTACTAGTAATGCCTGTGCATTGTTCACTAACTGTTTTATATCTTTCTCAGTTAGAGCTTCAATCAGTCTAGCACCACCTGCATATTGGTATAAATCCTTTAAAATATCTTGCCATTCACTACTATCCCATTGCTCCATTAAGCTTATAATGGATTGCGTAGTTGTTGTATGCTTATCTAATGGCGCAGGCTTTTGCAATACCAGTTTTTGAACCCAGCACATCGGCTCTAGCCCTTCCTCAGCCTCTCGAATTGTTTCTAACCATGTATCAACTGTTGCATGCTCAAATAAAGCCTCTGCTTGTTCATCAATCTGTTGTAAGCGTAGCTCTACTACTGATGCACCGTACGTTGTGCGATTAGCAGCAATCACTTCTGCACATTTATTTAATAATTCATTAGCATGTACAATATTTGTACAATCCACCTCTAGCGTGCTATAAACAATCGCAGAAGTAGGCACAAATTCTAGCTCGGCAGTATGTTGTGCTAATGTTACATCATAAAAGCCTTTTATTCCTTGCTCATTGCGATGTCGGCTTTGAATATTGCCTGGATAAACAATTGGTGGCTCTCGATGTAAAAGTTGTCGCTTATGAATATGACCTAAAGCCCAATAATGATAATTTTTTTCAAGCAACTGTTGCTTTGTAAAAGGTGCATACATAGCATGTGATGTGTCGTTTGCCTCGCTGCCATGAAGCATCCCAATATGAATGGTTTGCTGATTCTGTGCAATGGGGTATGTTTCAACCATTGACTGATTAAGATGACGCTCTCCATAGCTAAATCCATAAATATTAACTTGCTGACCACGAATATTCAATTGCACAACCGTTGTTTCGGCCGGTAATTCATAAACATTACTTGGCAAAGCAAAGCGTGTCCATGTCCCATTTAAGTGATCATGATTACCATAGCTAATAATAACAGGAATATTATGTTGAAAAAGCCTTTCCATAGCATCTTGAAATCTTCGCTGTGCTTGCAAGCTACGATTTTCACCATCATAAATATCTCCTACAATTAGTAGAAAATCAGGCTTTTCTTCAATTGCCTTATTAATAATTTTATCAAAGGCTTCAAAGGTGCTTGACCGAATCCTTCTTAAAATATGTTCAGGTAAGCCAAATAAACCTTTAAACGGACTATCTAAATGTAAATCTGCCATATGAAAAAAACGAATTGTTGACATCCAATCACCCCAACTAATTATTGTGTTGTTAGTTGCTATAAGCCTCCAACAAGACAGCTATCCTACGGACCGAATATTTGTTCTATTTTACCATATTTTTTATGTCATGAGAAATGGTATAACTCTAAAAGTGCTTTTGTCTTATTTTTTCCACAATTTTTGTAATTTATCAAAATATTCACTAGTTTTATCGTGAAGTTTAGAAATCTTCTATGTATAATAGAGATATATTTAAGTAAAAGGGTGGGGTTTGTTATGGAGAATTATCGTTTTACAGCTTTTGAAAAAACAGGGGAAACATTATTTGATGAAACATGGACATTTGAAAACGATGAAGAAGCTAAAGTAAATGGACAGCAGCAAATTGAAGAAAAAGGTGTCGCTGATAAAACACATCGCCTTGTCAACTCTTCAGGTAAATTAATTTTGTTCCATGTTTAGTGGCTAGTAAAAGGCACGCAGTAAATTTTGCTACGTGCCTTTTGCTATAGTTATTTTCCAACAAAAGCAGGCGTCCTTTTCTCTACAAATGCCTGGATACCTTCCAGATGGTCAGCCGTTTTACGCATAGCTGATTGCCCTTCTGCCTCCATTGCTAAAATATTTTCTAGCTGTGGTAAATTTTGAGCATGCAGAATTTTTTTCGTTGTAATCATCGAGGAAATAGGTGAAGCAAGCATTTTACCTACAAGCTGATCCGCCATTGCAAATACTGTGCCATCTGGTGCAAGATAATCAATTAATCCTGCTTCTAATGCTTCTTCGGCAGTTAATACTTTCCCTTCCCAAATCATTTGTTTCGCTTTTACAGTACCTACACGTTCCTTCATAAAGAAGTGCCCGCCGCCATCTGGAATAAGCCCTATCCCAATAAAGTTCATTGCTAACTTACTATTTTCACATGCCACAACAATATCTGCCCCTAATGTTAAACTAAAGCCCAATCCTGCCGATGCACCGTGAACTGCTGCAATAATAATCATTGGTAGCTGATAATATGCCTTGACAATACGTGTAAGGTAAGTCATTGCCTCATCAATATCTAGCGGATTGTCTTTATCAAGCATTGCCTTAATATCGCCGCCTGCTGAGAAAACCTTCCCTTCCCCACGAATCACAAGCACCTGTATATCTTGCTCCTGCTGCAATGCCTCAAAGCATTCCGCAAGCTCACGCATCATTACCCCATCCATTGCATTCATCGCTTGTGGTCTGTTCAATGTTAGTGTTGCACGGCGTTCTAATTTTTCTAGTGTGATTGTTGAAAATTCCATCTCCATTACCCCCAAATATGAATAGTCATTCACTATGTAGTATTCGTGTTTTTTTAGAAAACTCCTTCTATCCTACGCAAAATTACGCTTGTTATGCTATATTAAAGGACGAATATTGTTATAAAGGTGGTTTATGTATTTTGACACAAAAAGACTATCGTGTATTGCTTTATTATAAATATGTTACGATTGAAGACCCTGTCGCATTTGCTGAAGAGCATTTAGCGCTTTGTAAAGAAATTGGGCTTCTTGGCCGTATTTTAGTAGGTCATGAAGGAATTAATGGCACGGTTTCAGGTACAATCGCACAAACCGATGCTTATATGAATCATATGCAGGCAGACCCTCGTTTTAGCGATATAATGTGGAAAATTGATGAGGCTGAGGGGCATACATTTAAAAAAATGCATGTACGCCCTCGCCGTGAAATTGTTCATTTAGGCTTAGAGCAGGATATTAATCCATTAGAAATTACAGGTGATTATTTATCACCTAAAGAATTTATGGAGCAAATGCAGGAAGAAGATACTATTATTATTGATGCACGCAATGATTATGAGTATGATTTAGGTCATTTCAAAGGTGCAATACGTCCTGATATTGAAACCTTCCGTGAGTTACCAGCTTGGATGGAAGAGCATAAAGAGGAATTTGCCGATAAAAAGATTTTAACCTATTGCACAGGTGGCATTCGCTGTGAAAAATTCTCAGGCTGGTTAAAACGTGAAGGCTATGGCAAAAGCGTAGGACAATTACATGGGGGTATCGCTACATATGCTAAAGACCCTGAAGTAAAAGGCCAGCTTTGGAATGGACAGATGTTTGTCTTTGACCGTCGTCGAAGTGTACCGATTAATCAAGTAGAGCATGTTATTGTTGGCAAGGATTATTTCACAGGAGAGCCTTCCGAACGCTATATCAACTGTGCAAATCCTGATTGTCATAAGCTCATGCTATGTGAGGAAAAGCATGAGGCCTTTTATATGCGTAGCTGTTCAGATAACTGTCGCCGTGCAGAGCGCAACTTCTTTGTTGATGAAAACGGTTGGACAAAGGAACAAGTAGAGGCTCAAATTGCTAAAATTGCCGAGGCTCAAAACACATCTTGTTGACAGGATATTCTTTTGACAAAGTGATTAATTTCTACAAAATATAATGAAAAAGAGCATCGTTCACCAAGACGATGCTCTTTTACTCTACTATATATTTTTTGTCTAAAATGTGACAACAAAAAATGTTCGTTTTCTCTATTAAAAATATCGAATATTAACATAAAACAACTATTTTCTCCCATTTAATTCCCATATATTTTTTTACTTATAAACTTCCTAAAAGCCTGATATTATCAAACTTTATAAATATTTCGAACGCCATCTTTGTACACCCCAAAAGAACGAACATTAAATCAAATTTTTATAATTAATGTTCGCATATATTTATTTTTCAGACTCTTGAAGTCAATATTTTTAAAGTTTTTTGGAAATATCATTGACAAAGATGAACAATAGGGATTATGATGTTAACAAATTTAATCACACAAAATATCGTGACGGGGACATACTAGTTGTCAGAAAATCCTCAGAGAGCTGATGGTTGGTGCAAATCAGTGATTTCTACAATAATAGTTCCACCCCTGAATAGATAGGCTGAACAACATTAAGTAAGTCTATCCGTCACATGCACGTTACGCATATAGCTAAGACTGCAAGAATGTCTATTTCTAGCAGTGATTAAGGGTGGTACCGCGAAAACCAATGTTTATTCAGCCTTTCGCCCCTTACAACACATCCCCTGTGTTTGTAAGAGGTGAAGGGCTTTTTTATATTGTTATTGATCTAGAAAGGAGATTGTTTTCATGCTGTAAGATGTTCGAATTTTCTAACTGCTGTAGATCAAAGACCATAATCTATTTTTATATAAAAGGAGCTAATTATCATGACAACTGCTACAAAAACAATTAACGTATTTATCGCTGATCCATTAAGTGAGGATGGTATTTTCCCATTACGTCAAGAGCAAGAATTAAATTTAAACATTATCATAGACACTGGCCTAGCACCAGAAGAATTAATCGCGAAAATTGCTGATGTCGATGTGTTGCTAGTACGCTCTCAAACAACTGTAACACGTGAAGTAATTGAGGCTGCGAAAAACTTAAAATTAATTGGTCGTGCAGGCGTTGGCGTGGATAATATCGACCTTGCTGCTGCAACTGAGCATGGCATTATTGTTGTCAATGCACCAGACGGTAATACAAACTCTGCTGCTGAACATACAATCGCTATGATGACATCTCTTGCTCGCCATATTCCACAAGCTTTTAATACATTAAAGAATGGAAAATGGGATCGCAAATCTTATGTTGGTGTAGAGCTGAAAAATAAAACTTTAGGTGTTGTAGGCTTCGGCCGAATCGGTGTTGAGGTTGCTTATCGTGCAAAAGGTCAACGCATGAATATTATGGCATACGATCCTTTCCTAACAGATGAACGTGCGAAAGAATTAGGTGTCACAAAGGCAACGGTTGAAGAAATTTGTGCAGCTGCAGATTTTATTACTGTACACACACCACTTCTTCCTGAAACACGTAATCTTATTAATAAAGAGAAATTTGCACTAATGAAAAACGGTGTACGCGTTATTAACTGTGCACGTGGCGGCATTATTAATGAGGATGATTTATATGATGCTATTGTTGAAGGTAAAGTAGCGGGCGCTGCTCTTGATGTATTCGTTTCTGAGCCAGCAACAGACCATAAGCTGCTTACTTTACCACAGGTTATTGCAACACCTCACTTAGGTGCATCTACAATTGAAGCACAGGAATCTGTAGCGGTTGATGTATCAAATGATATTATTAAATTTTATAAAACAGGAACTGTTACAAACCCTGTCAATATGCCATCTATTCCAAAAGAATTACTTGCACAAGTTGAGCCTTTCTTTGAACTAGCAGAAAAGCTTGGTTCATTCCTATCTCAAGTGACAACAGAGCCTGTAAAAGAAATTAACTTATCTTATGCTGGTCAAGTAGCGAACTACGATGTCCGCCCATTGACATCAAATGCATTGAAAGGTTTATTATCTAAAAATCATGGTAATCACGTTAATGATGTCAATGCCCGTTACTTATCTGAGCGAATTGGCATTAAAATTAATGAACATAAAACAACAACTGCTAAAGGCTTTACAAGCTTAATTACGATTGAAATTATTACAGCAAATGAAACACATACAGTAGCTGGTACATTATTAAATGGCTTAGGTGCACGTATTGTTAAAGTAGAGGATTATGTTGTAGACGTTATTCCTCAAGGTCACCTGCTTTATATTAAAAATACTGATAAACCAGGTGCAATCGGCCGTGTAGCAACAAAGCTTGCAGAAAAAGAAATCAATATCGCTACAATGCAGGTTGGTCGCGCACAAATTGGTGGAACAGCCGTTATGATGTTGACAGTTGATAATGTAGTAACAGAAGAAGACCTAGCATTTGTTGCACAGCTAGAAAATATTGATGAAGTAAAAGCGATTGACCTATAATATTTTTCATCTACAGCAGGGAGTTCCATACTCTCTGCTGTTTCTTTTTGGCAGCAAAACGATACTTTTTTCATGATTAATCGTCTTTAAGGGAGAGGAGGTGCGCAATTTGAAACTTGAAGAAATATTTTACTTACATAATCAAGCCATTTTTAAATACTTATACTACTTATTAAATGATGAAAAATTAGCTGAGGATTTTACACAGGAGACATTCATTCGTTATTGCAACTACCAGCAAGTCATTAAAGAAGGCGTGGAGCTAGCATGGCTACGACGTACCGCACGTAATATCGCCTATGATTATTACCGTCGGAAAAAGCTGATACAATTTGTTCCCTTTTTACAGCAGCATGAAGAACAAGCATCCCCTACTCCACATCAATGGCTAATGCAACAAGAGGATGCAAAAATGCTCTATCTCGCTATTCGTAAATTAAAAATGACCTATCGCGACGTTATTATTTTACGTAAAATTGAAGGCTTATCCATTGAGGAAACGTGCCATGTTTTAGGCTGGAATGAAGGAAAAGTAAAAAACACATTAAAGCGTGCACTCATTGCATTAAAAAAAGAGCTTGGAGGTGAATTTCATGAAGAATAAGAAGAAGGCATGGCAGCATTTACATAATTTAAAGCTATCGGAACAGCAGCAGCAACGTTTATTCTATCAAATCACAAAAACGACTACAGCAAAAAAACATTTCACTAAAAATAGCTGGAAAATTCTATCCTTGTCATTACTATTTCTCGCAGTGCTTTCAATCCTTCTACTATCCTTTGTTCAAGAGCCAATCCATCCGCCAACAACAGTAGATGCCACGAAAACAATAGATAGAGTCTATGTAAAGAAAAATAGCCATAAGGATACCTTTATAGCCAAAGCTTCCTGCCTTTATGTGCCTCAGCAATGCTATACTAATCATAAGACGTTAGTACAGCTAGAAAAGGATTTAGCGAATGCTTCACCTGTTTCCATATCCCCAAGCCCATCAAGTGCTAATTACTATGATGTATTCATTCGTTATGATAATGGAACAGAAGAAAAATGGAAGGTACTGAATAACAATACATTCTGGAATATTGAAACAGAGCAGGCGGTTCAGCTCGATGGACTCTTTTACTCCCTATGGTACTATGATGATGGGAAAAGTTCGATAAAAATTTTAATGGGCAATATTTTTATCTTCCTAGCATCTTTTCTATTATGGATTGCCAAAAAAAGAATGCCTAATACAGAGCGTCGTTTTTTTGCCGCAACCGTTGAGCATGCTATCGCCAATGTGATTATGCTTATATTATTTGGAGGGACTTTACTCTTTATATATCTTTTACAGCATATGGTTCACGCTATGATTATTTACAGCCTTTTTATGCTCTACTCGATTGCACAAATTTACTATCGCAAAAAAGCTGGAGAGCCTCAAGCTTATTTAATCGTCTATGTCCTTATCCAGCTTTGTTTAGCAATCGGCTTTACCTATTTATATGTGGGAATCAGTACCCCTTTTTAACACTTACAAACAAGGAGAGCAAATATGACAACGATTGATTTATATACAATGTGCATCGTGCAGGATGGCGATAAAATATTATTATTAAATAGACCCGTGGAAAGAGGATTTCCAGGCTATATTGGTGCTGGTGGAAAAGTAGATTTCCCTGAAAGCTTAACTGAAGCGGCTATCCGTGAAGTAAAGGAAGAAACAGGCTTAATGGTGAAAGATTTAGTTTATAAAGGGCTTGATGAATATGTTGACCCAAAGAAAAACTATCGTTATATGGTGTTTAACTATTTAGCTACATCGTTTGAAGGCACACTGCTCAAAAATCCGCCAGAAGGTGAATTAGTATGGGTTCCTCTTAACGAAGCCTACAATCTTCCTATGCAGCCTTGGTTTAAACGAAGATTACCATTATTTTTTGAGGAAGGAACATTTGAAATTTATGAGGTTTGGGATAAAGAGCAGCAGCAAACAATAAAAGAATCTATTAAAAGGTTATAATCTAGCAAAAAACCAAACTATTCAAGTCGCAATAGTTTGGTTTCTTTTATTAATTATAGTTCCTTTACAAGTTCCAATAATGCTGTTAATGAATCGACTTCATAAGTAGGTGTTACAGCACCGTTTACAACATTGTTTTCGCGGTTAATCCAAACATTTCGCATCCCTACACGAGAGGAGCCTAAAATATCTGTATTTAAATTATCACCAACCATAATCGCATCATCAGCCGTAATACCTACCTTCTCCATAACATGCTCAAAAATAGCTGCATCTGGCTTTCCTTTGCCAAAATCCCCTGAAATAATAATATGATCGAAATATGGCGCAATTTCTGGTGTAATTTCGAGCTTTAAATTTTGTAAGCTTGGTGCACCGTTTGTTAGTAATATCAATTGATATTTCCCCTTTAATGCATCAAGCACAGCAAATGTATCTTCATATAAAAATGGCGATACTTTACGCTCTGCTACAAAACGCTCCCCTAGCTCTGCTCCAAACGCAGCATCCTCAATGCCAAGAGCCGCTAAGCCATTTGTCCAAGCAGCTGCACGATAGGCTGGTGCAATTTCTTTCATTTTTTGAAACGAATCTGTTGGATCATCAAAAGACCCCCAAAGTCCCTCAAATGGATTGATGCCAATTAATACCGTATAATCATATGTTTCATAGCCTTCATATAATGTACGTGCCTCTGTGCGTACAGCTTCCTCTAGCTCATCAGCATTTACATGATGTACTGTCGCGGCATAATCACATGTTTTTTCAAATGCTGTTTTAACAGATTTCTTATCCCATAATAATGTATCATCTAAATCAAAAATAATTGTATTAATAGCCATTCTGTCCGCTCCTAGCCTTCAATTGATACAACTATTTTAACATATTTTCAAAATATTTAGAGCGCTCTCTAACAAAAAACTATAGGAAGATTTATTCATTATAAAAGCTTTTAAAAAATTCTTTGTTCTGTTTCTTTGTCAAAAAAATGAGCCTTAGCCATATTAAATTGTAAGGAAATTGCATCACCTATATTAAATTTTGAAGCAGTGTTGAGCTTGGCAATGATCTGCTCACCATATAAATCACAATAGAGAATGGCTTCAGAGCCTAGTATTTCTATGACGGTGATTATTGCTTGATACGTTTCCTTCTCCATCTGTCCATAGGAAATGTCTTCAGGACGTATACCAAGAACTAATTCTTTATGTAAGTAGCCTTTGTCCAACAGTAATGCCATATCTTCAGCATTGATGTTGACGAGGAAGCCGTTTACGTTAAAACCTTCAGTTGTTAGGATGCCATAAAAAAAATTCATTGATGGTGAGCCTATAAAATCTGCTACAAAAATATTTTGCGGTTTTTCATATACTTCATAGGGCGTTCCAATTTGCAGCATCTTTCCATCCTTCATTACAACAATTCTTGATGCCATTGTTAACGCTTCTGTTTGATCATGTGTGACATAAATTGTAGTTGTTTGTAGATGCCTATGCAGTTGAATAATCTCTGTACGCATATGCATTCTTAGCTTGGCATCTAAATTTGACAAAGGCTCGTCCAGTAAAAAAACTTTCGCATCTCTGACAATTGCTCGACCTAATGCTACTCTTTGCCGTTGCCCACCAGACAAAGATTTTGGCTTCTTATTGAGATACTTCGTTAAATCTAAAATCTCAGCAATTCGCTCAATTTTTCTTTTTATCTCATATTTATTAATCTTTTGTAATTTTAAATTAAATGCCATATTGTCATAAATACTTAAATGAGGATAAAGTGCATAATTTTGAAACACCATAGCGATATTGCGGTCTTTAGGCTTTAACTCATTGACAAGCACTCCATCTATTAAAATTTCACCTGATGAAATGCCCTCTAAGCCCGCTATCATTCTTAAAGTTGTTGATTTTCCACATCCAGATGGGCCAACAAGCACAATAAATTCCTTATCCATTACTTCTAAATTAAAATTCTCCACCGCATTTGTGCCATCGCTATATGTTTTATAAATATGCTTTAATTGTAAATGAGCCATCCAATCCCTCCAATCAATAACTATCTAAATAAAATGTGTATCGTTCTTATTAGCGATGGTTATTTTTTTTGCGTAGTTTATCCATTAAACGTTGAATATTGGCTTGTCTTTGCTCCGTTTCTTCCTTTAATATTTCAATGTTGTAGTGTCCGTCGATTTCTTCTATTTGCACACGTGCACCTACCTCTACAGGCTTGCTCATGGCTGACTGTGAAATAATAAGTTGTTCTTCTTCCGCTGGATACTTTAAAAACACCGCATAGCCATCTTCAATACGGTCTAACGTGTATTTAGTCAAGCTCACTTACAAGTTCCCCTTTCTCATTTCGTAGTTGTGCAGCATCTCCATCATTTAACCAAATTTGCCTCGTTGTCCATTTTATATAATTTTTTCCCTCTCGTGCATCTGTGCCACTTGTAATATAAATAGTTTTACCTGGCTGTAATGATACATTAGGAAACTTAAAAACTTGATTTCCTTCTATTGAAATCAGTTGCCAATCCTTTAAAGATACAGTTTGTTGCCCATTATTTTTAATTTCTACAATTTCAGCTACTAAGTCTTTGCTCACAATATCAATAGCTGTTGTTGGTGCTGATGCTTCTACCTTGTATGCTTCCTCATCATTTACGGCATAGTTTACCCCATCTGTTGATACAATAATCGTTCCTTCCTTAGCAGTGGCATAGACTTTACTACCAACTGTCTGTAAACGCTCCATCACTTCAGCGTGTGGATGACCATATTTATTATCCTGTCCATAGCTTAAGATTGTTACCTTAGGTTTAACAGCTTGAATAAAGTCTGCTGAGCTACTTGTATTAGAGCCGTGATGCCCAGCCTTTAGCACAGTTGCGCTTACATCGTATTGTAGCATTTCTTTTTCTAAGGCTATACCAGCATCCCCAGTTAATAAAAAGGATACATTGCCATATGCTATTTTTAAAACAATTGAAGCATCATTATTATCTGCGGCATTTTCGTCAGCATTAAGCACCTTGACACTTAAATCCTTATCAAAATCAAGCGTGTCACCTGTTTTTGGTATATGATAAGGAATATTTTTCTCATCAATTAGCATTAGCATTTCTTCAAAGGTTTGCGAAGTATGTACCTTACCTGAATCGTAAAACTGCTGAATTGACATAGCATTTAATACAGGTATTAGCCCGCCAATATGGTCAGCATCAGGATGTGTCGCAACGACTATATCAAGCTTATTAACACCAAGTTCCTTCAAATAAGCAACAACCTGTTGCCCTGCTCCTTTTACACCACCGTCTACAAGCATTGTTTTACCATTTGGCGACTCTAGTAAAATCGAATCTCCCTGCCCTACATCAATAAAATGAACACGCATATCGTGACCAGCCGTTACAGGAATTTTCTCTGTCTTCACTGCCTCAGTACAGCCTGCTACTAGCAAAATACAAAGTAATACTACGATTATTTTTTTCATGAACTAACTCCCTTTCTTTTTCTATTATACAAAAAAGAGAGCTAGCCATGGGGGCAGCTCCTTTATCTTAATTCAGCAAATTCCTTTTGTATCGAAAGCATTAACGACAGGTACAATTAAGCTGGGGCGTAATTGATTCTTTAAACAAATATCCACCATAGCACCATCGTAATAATAATGGTTACAAGACCTTGCAATAATGTTGCAACGGTTTGTGCTTTATAGGCTTGTGTAACTTCCATACCACTATACTGTGTAATGACCCAGAAAAAACTATCATTCACATGGCTTACTGTCATTGCCCCAGCACCAATTGCCATCACCACTAATGCTAATGGTACCGCTCCATCAATTCCCAATGTCACAAGCATTGGGGCTACTAAAGTAGAGGTAATCACAAGAGCTGTTGTGGAAGAACCTTGAGCTGTTTTCAACGCTGCTGCTACTATAAACGGCACAAGCAGGAATAATGTGCCTGATGCAAACATTCCTAAATCCATTTCCTGTAGCATTTCTCCAACACCTGCATTTTTAATAACTGTACCAAATGAACCACCAGCTCCTGTAATCAATAAAATAGGAGCCGCTTCTTTTAAGCTTTCACCAATCCAGCCTGTTAATGTTGTTTCACTAATTTCAGGTAATAATAAAAAGGCAGCCGCTACCCCTAAAAACAATGCAACTGTTGGCGAACCTAAAAATTTAAAGATAGTGTTCAATGTGGATTCTGTATCTCCAACTAATGCTGCGACAGAGCCAAGACCAATTAAAACGATTGGTAGGATGATTGGTAAAAATGCTTTAAAGGTTGATGGCATTTTCCCAAAGGATTTAATGACTTCCTCATAATCTAATGCCTCTACCTCATCTTCAGGAACTCGAATTTTTGTCGCCACTTTTACTGACCATAGATAACCTACAAATGTCGCTGGTATCGCTACTAGTAAACCAATGACAATGACTGTTCCTAAATAATCTGCTGCGCCAATATTTCCTGCTGCTGCAATAGGCCCTGGAGTTGGTGGTACTAATACATGCGTTGCAAATAAGCCAGTTGCTAGAGCTACTGCCATAGATGCAATCGTGACATTCGCTCGCTTTGCCAATGATTTTTGCAAGCTAGATAAAATAATAAAGCCTGAATCACAAAATACTGGAATAGACACGATATAACCAATTAAAGACATTGCTAATTGTGGACGTTTTGGACCAACAATCCGTAGCACTACCTCTGCCATACGATAGGCAGCACCTGATTTTTCTAAAATTAACCCTATAATCGTTCCAGCGATAATAACTAAGCCAATGCTTGTCATTAGACCGCCAAATCCTGTATTAATACTTTCTACTACCGTTAATAACGGCATACCTGAAGCAATTCCAACGAAGAAAGCACTTATTAATAAAGCTAAAAATGGATGAAGCTTTAATTTTGCTGTTCCCACTACAACAAACAATACCCCTATTAAAATAATAATGAACAACATTTAATCATCCCCTTTTTGTATGTAATGTTCAAAAATTCCCCTTGCTTTTAAAGAAATAAAATACGCAGGTTTTTGTAGTGCCTGTCGAATAGTTACCTCCTCATCTACCAATGACTCCACAATACAAAAATGCTTTTGAAGTGCAGGTTTAGCCTCTGTATCAATTCCTCCAGACAATAAAATTGCTTCTACATTTGCGAGCTTCGCAGCTTTTGCTACCCCTATTGGTGCTTTGCCATGCAATGTTTGCAAATCAGATTTTCCTTCACCTGTTATAATCATCTGTGCATCTAGTAAATGCCTTTGTAGCTGTACAGCATCCATCACAATATCAATGCCTGCATAAAAGGTTCCTTGTAAAAATGCAATTAAAGCCCCACCCATTCCACCAGCAGCTCCTGCACCTTTATAATCATGTAAACGAATGGCAAATTGCCTTTCAACAATATCCGCAAATTGCTTTAAACAGTTATCAAAATGTGCAATTTGATGTGCTATAACACCTTTTTGTGGACCAAAAACCGCTGTTGCACCCCGCTGACCAATTAAAGGATTATCCACATCACAAGCAATTGTAAATGTTGCTTCTTTTACTCTTCTATCAAGTTTGCTAATATCTATAGTGTTTAACTGTAATAAATGTGAAATACCATGCTCAAGCTCTACGCCATCCTCATTTAAAAAGCGCACACCTAAAGCCTTTAACATACCAACTCCAGCATCATTTGTTGCGCTACCACCAATACCAACAATAAATTTTCTAAAGCCTTGGTCAAGCGCTGCCTTAATTAATTGACCTGTTCCATAAGAAGAGGCATACTCAGGATTTTTTTCATTATCTTGCAACAGCATAATTCCTGAGGCCTGTGCCATTTCTATCACACATGTTTCCTGATCACCCAATACACCATATTGTGCTGGAATAGTTCTTCCTAGTGGGTCTAATACATTCACTGAAAAATATTGACCATCTGTAGAGGTAATAAGCGAGTCAAGCGTTCCCTCCCCACCATCTGCAATTGGTAGAATAATGGTTTCAATCATTGGATTTGCTTCTAAAATTCCTTTTTGCATCGCTTTAGCAACTTCAACAGCTGATAATGTGCCTTTGTAGGAATCTGGACTAATAATAACTTTCATGCTACCCCCTCCATTATTTAGATAACCCAAAAGTTAAGCGCTTACATTTTATTATAATGACAAAAAATTTAGAAAACACTATACTGAGTGTATAAATTAACTGTCCTATAACAATTTATTTTTTATATGAGGTGTATAAACATGCTAACAAAAAAATTGGCAGAGGAAATTGTCTATCAAACAATGTTGCGCTTACGCCATAATATTAATGTCATTAGTCCAACAGGGGTTATCCTTGCCTCTGGCGATAGGATGCGAGTGGAAAATATTCATGAAGGCGCACTTTATGTAGCACAAACGAAACAGACATTAATTATTAATGAAGACAATATAGCATTATATCCGAATACAAAGCCTGGCATTAATATGCCTATTCTGTATCAGGATGAGGTAGTTGGCGTCATTGGGATTACAGGGGAATCTAAGGATATGCTTGATATTGCTAACCTTGTCCAGCTAACAACAGAAATCATGACACATCAAGCACTTGTTGAGTCAAAAAGTGAATGGCAGCGGAAAAATAACGACTATATCTTTGAGGCACTTGTACATGGTAGTAAGCTAGATGCTGCTTTAAATGAGCGAATGCAAAAATTACCCTTTACACTTAAAGCTCCTTTTCAAGTTATTTTAGTAAGCTTAAATGAATCCTCCTATGCAGAAAATACAATGCCATTCTTTTTTGAGGATTTATTTTATAAGCAGCCTGTTCTCGCTGGTCATAGTCAATTGCAGGAATATTATATTCTGCTAAGCGACTATCAAGAGCAGCGTTCCCGCTCCATTTTAAAAGCGTTACGCAAGAAAAAGCAGAAACTCGCTTCCTTACAAATTGGTATCGGACCTGTTGTGCAGCATTTATCACAGCTTCCCTATAGCTATCAGGGAGCTAAAACGGCTTTAAAGTTTGCAACAATCCATAATGAACTAACCTTTTTTGAGGATGTGGAACTATTTTCACTTTTTAAAGACCATGAATTTGAAGAGGTACAAGCATTTCAGCAGCGAATACTGCAAAAGATAAATGCAAAACAACTGGAAACATTGCAGACATTTTTCGACTGTAATTTACAGCTTAAACTTTGTGCGCAACAATTAAATATTCATCGCCATACACTTACATATCGATTAAATAAAATAAGAGAACTAACAGGCTATGATCCACAATATTTTGAGGATGCAGTGATTTTAAAAATCGCATGTACATTGCGAACACTCTCAATAAGTAAAGAGCTGTCTAAAAAGGGAAGACCTTTCTAGACAGCTAAAACTGTTATCTTAAATATTTGCTAAAAACCTATGTTTCTATAGTAGTTACACTAAAGTACTATCACCCTCTGTTTCAAAAGGCATGTCCTTATTACTATGCTTTATATAGCTCATCTAAAAGCTCGATTTTTTTACCAATAGCCTCTTCAAAGGTCATAATATAGGCAGCAGGGTCTTTTGGATTGTGGAACTGTGTGATTTTCCCTGTGTCAGGATGCACAAATTTTGAGGATGCTCCGCAGCCAATTCCTAAAATCGTTTGCACTTCTTCCATAATCACAATATTATAGATACTTTCCTCACCAGCCTTGCTATAGCCAACATTCTCTAAATTACCTAAAATATTTTTTTGACGATATAAATAGTATGGTACATAGTTATTTTCCTTTGTCCATACCTGTGCCATCTGCATCATTTCGGCAACTGTATCACGATCCGCAACTTTATATTTTTCCTTATTACGTGTCATTTCAGAAGCACGTTTAAATGACAATGTATGAACCGTCAATGACTCAGGCTGCATTTTAGCAGATTCCTCTAATGAATGCTGAAATTCCTCAACACCTTCATTCGGCAAGCCAATAATCAAGTCCATATTAATATTGTTCATACCTGATTCACGTGCAAGCCAAAACTTATCGATGGTTTCTTGAACAGTATGATGGCGGCCAATTGCTTTTAATGTTTCATCTGTATAGGATTGTGGATTCACACTTATACGATCAATCCCCCATTTTTTCAGTACTGCTAATTTTTCAGGTGTAATCGTATCAGGTCTTCCAGCCTCAACAGTGACCTCTCGAATCGTTTCAGGGTTTGGGAATGAGTCATACATTGTTTGGTATAAGGCATCCATTTCATCTGCCTCAATGGACGTTGGTGTACCACCTCCCCAATAAATAGAGGTAATGGTCATATTATTGTCCTTTAACCATTTGCCCATTTCACGTAATTCTATATGCAAACCATCTAAAAATGTAGTGACACGACCCTGTTTGCGGTTACTACCAATCGCATATGCTGGGAATGTACAATATGCACATTTTGTTGGGCAAAATGGAATGCCGATATAAATACTAATTTCCTTTCCAATATCGTCTATATCAGGAATCGTTACTAATTGACGATCTACAATTTCCTTCAATAGTGCAACCTTCTCCTTTGATAGACGGAAATCTCGGATTAATAGCTCAGCAATTTCCTGCTCACTTTTACCTGCTTTTCTAAATTTATGATAGAGCTTTGTTGGGCGTACTCCTGTTAAAATCCCCCATTGCTGATGCATCCCTGTATGCTGCTCTAATACATCTAAAAATACATGTGACAATGCACGCTTTATACGAATATTGAGCTCTCGATCTGTTGCGACTGATTCATATTGAATACTGTAATGTGTTGTATATTCTTTACCATCTACTGTTAATATAGCTTTTGTCGTTATTGAAAAATCATCTCCAACCTCATAGGAAAATGATGCAGCCATCTCCGCATCCTCTGGTTCCACCTTTAGCTTGGAATCCTCAAAAAATAAATTCGCTATATGGTTTAATACGCGAATCCAATCCTCAGGGTATTTTTGATCTATGTGAATAATTTTCATAATATTATCGCTCTCTTCTTTCCTTATTCCAAATATATTGCAAACTTAAGTTTAACAAATTTTATTAACTTTAAGCAAAACAACAAAAATGACAGAATATTCTGTTATTTATAGACAAAAAAATTTTTTCTTATTATAATTTTTAAAAAGGGTGGTGTTAATAGTGAGTATTTTAAAGAATAATCGTATGCCCGTTTCGAATTTTATCCAACAAGTAGAAGTCGTATTCCACCATTTCGATGTAGAACGCTGTGATGACAAAACATTGTATATCGCTGTCTTATTAAAGTATGATATACATAAAGTTTTGTGTGACTTTATCTACATTATTGATCAACAGGACATTTATGGTGCTATTTCTATTAATAAGCATTATGAAAATGCTAGGAAATTTATCCAACAGCATTTCCAACAATTTTTATTATACTCAGATGAATTACTATTAGCTAAAAATTTTATGCACACCCATGCTTTCAAACAATGCCTTCAACAATTTATGAAAAAGTATCCTACAATTATTTCCTCGAAAATAATTTCTACAGCTTAAATAGGATACACTTAAACATCTGAAATACATCCTATTTGTGGACAATTTAATAAAGGAAATGCAGTTATCAATTAAGACACAATGAGATGACTTCGGTAAATAGCCAAAGTCATCTTTTTAATGTCCATAAAGCCCTGTTCTCCTAAACTCCAACTATATAACGGCACATTAAGCTGTTTTACACTAATAAACCCTAAGTCAAATACAACTTTTCGAAAGGTTTGGCATAGACCTTTCTCCTCAATAGCCTCATTAGATATGAAAATACTATTTGCATATTCCTGAAATATAGAAAAACCCCGTATAGGTTCACTTCACAAAGTGTCACTATTCGGGGCTTAGTTCAATTATACTGAAGTGTGCTCTTTTTTATTCACTATTTCAAATAATTGTTAATCAATTCAACGGGTACATATGTTGTTGCACCATTTAACAATGCAGGAGCTACTTGCAGTGTGTGCAGTGCTTGATTAAAATGAAATGCTTTTTCTCCACGCGTCATTGTGTATGTCGTATCTCCTTTTGTCAAGATCACCGTTTTTCCTGTTGCCACTACTTGATAGCCAAGCTTTTCAGCGATTGAGCGTAATGGGACCATTTTTATACCTGCGACCTCATAAGCTTCTGATGCAATAATAGCAGTAATTTCTGCCTCTATTGGGTCAATTACGCTTTCATCAGCATTATCTAGCACAATAATTTTTGTTGGTGTTGTTTGTGCTGGAATGCTTTTAGTTGAAGCTGTATAAAACACAACAAGATGCTTATTTGTTAAGTCTTTAGATGCTACTGTTTCTCCCTTAGCATTTAACAGCTCTGTGTCATCTCCAATATTTAACTTCAATAAATTATACGTATTTACCAAATTCTCAAAGAAATAATCAACTTCCACAAAGCCAGCGTCCTCTGACTCAACAATTACTACATCAGGATCAAACTGCGGTGGATAAATATATTTTTGTGGCTTGTTGGCAAATGTATATGCCACGACTTTGTCTCCCTCTTTTAGTTCTACTCTTTTACCAGTATTATCAAAGACAAGCGTATCTTTTGTAATTTCTAAAACATTTATTTGCTCATCGTCTTTCACTGTATAATATGTAATATTTTCACCAACACGGATATCCTCAACCATGCCACGTGTGTCATCGAAAATATATACAGGTTGAATTTGTGGAACCTCTAACTCAGTCATATGCTCATTTGCTGAAGCTGTTGGTACTACAACGCTGCCAAATAATAATGCAGTCATTGCTACAGGTGCTAATTTTTTCATCTTCATAAAGTATCTCTCCTTATTACTTGGATTCACTATAGTAGTAGCTTTTAAATGGAAAAAGTTTCATTGAACATAGAAAAATTATTAAAGGAGATAATTGGGTAATATTCCATTATATAATTCAATATGTTATAGTCTGATTTGGTGATTAATCCATAAAGGGGGGATGTTATATTGAAAAAAATAAGTATACCTTTTTTATTTTTAAGCTTTTTATTAATTGCTTGTCAGGATCAACAAGTAAATGAGCCATCTAGCGCTGATTCTTCTAAGGTTACTCAAGAGGAAGACTTATCTTTATCGACTGAAGAATGGCAGCAATTAGCATTAGACAGCACATGGTATCGTAATAGCAATATTCCTAGTGAAGATACATACTATAAAATGGTAGACTTTGAGGGAGATCAAGTACCTGAAATTTTTATTGGCTATAGTGGCACAAATTATGGCTATATTATTGGGAAATTTAATAAAGATAACAAATCATGGTCATTATGGGCTGCTCAACAATATGAAACACCTATTCATGGCGAGGTTCGTTTTAAAGATATACTAAAAAACAACAACGACCAAGAGCTTCCGCTAATAACTATTTTTTCTGCTGGAGCCTCTAATTACACGGAGGTGCTCCATTTATTGAAAGTATCGGATGATGGCGATAAAATTATTAGTGGTCAAACTTATAGCCTTTCCATGAATAGAAATTTAATTGTAGATACCTCTACCAATTCGTTTACCATTCAAGAGGAAAATTATTTAGAGCATTATGAGCTTCAAGACAATGCAATTATAAGTGAATATGGCACTGTTAAATTAAATTCTGGACTGCCTATCATTCAAAACGAAAAATTGTTGGCATTACTAAACAATAGTTTCTTTAAAACAGGTATTATTTTTGGAGATAGTTATTCAACCGCCAAAATTAAAGCTGGAACTCCAGTCAATGAGGACTATTATGAAGGTGGTTTCTGTTCTTTTTATGATGACTACTTTTTTTGTTTAGCAGAAGATGAAATTCCTCCTAGCCATTTTTATCTATCAAAATTTAAAAATGTCACAAGGGAAAATTTAGAAAAGGCTATCAATCAAACAATTCAAATTTTATCCTATGAAAGATATGGAGACCCTGATGATATTGTCTATTTTGGTGAATTTGAATTTGAAGATGTTTACTATTATGCTGAATTCAGCAATGATCAAAACAATGCAGCCCTATTAAACTTATCTTTAAGTTTAGTGGCTTCCACAAACTAAAAATAAAACCTACCAGTAGCATGTGCTGGTAGGTTTCTTCTTAAAATTAAGTAGAATGCTTAAGAACAAGCCGTCTATTTCTTTCCAATTTCACTTGTACTAGTAATATCAATGCCGTTTAAAGCTTGTGTAGCAAGTCGATCTGCCTCGTTATTGTTCTTGCGTGCAATAAGCTGATACGTTGGTTGAATGGCGAGCTGCGCTAGCTTGGCATCAATTTTATCTGCCCAGCTTGCTAGCTCCTTCTCTAATGCTGGCCATTCCCCACTTAGCTGATTAATAACTACCTGTGAATCGCCTATAAAACGGACAGGCAGATGGTGAACATTTAATAACTCCAGCTCCACTAAGCCTAAATAAAGCGCTGCATATTCCGCCTCATTATTTGATTGAAGCTCCAATGAAAAGGCATTTTTTCGTAAACGATAGGACTTACCATTTTGCTCATAATAAATGGCACAGCCTAGTCCTGCCTGTCTTGTCCCACGGTCAAAGCCACCATCAAAATAAACCGTAATGTCATGTGGCTCACTATCTATTTCCTTTAAATACGCCTTTAATTCCTTTAACGACCAACTTGTAGCCTGCCGATCTATACAATGCAATAATTTGACTCTTCCTGTTTTCTCCATATCTTCTGCTAGTAAAAGTGCTTGAGCAGCAGGCATCTCTTCTGAACGTAAAACCGTTGTAGCTCCTTTTGGTGTTTTATAAGTCCATTCAATGACAACATCCATAAACATAGCCTCCAATATCAATTACGCCTCATGGTTCAGTAGACGTTTGGACACCCACTGAGCAGAAGGGAAAAGCATTCATTCCCTCTCCACAGAACATGGGCTCTTCTGTATCTGTTGCTGTCGCTTTGCTTTCGCACAAAAATATCTGCTGCTGTCGCTTTGCTTTCGATACAAAAAGAATTTGCTGAACCAAGATAAAGTGAAAACGTGCTCCGATTATTAGCGGATACACGTTTTCTTCTTACTTGTTATATATGCATTTTTTGCAACAATTATTCCTTATTGAAGCCCCTCATATAAACTTTGAATCGGTTTGATTAAAATGCGATTTACTTCCTCAATTACTTTGCTTAATGCCATTTCTGCTTCAAGCATCGCTGAAATTTTTTCATTTTGTTGTGCAAGTTGTGCTGCTTTTTGCGCATAGACAAGCTCATCTTCCAATAAATCCTCGCCTGCTAATTGTTTTTTCTGCAGCTCCATTTGGATTTTTCGGAAGTTTTTAAAGACATTTAATGCCTCTTCATCATTCTTCACAACTTCCACTGCTGCTTGTAAAGTTTCAAACTCAGAAGTTTTACGGAAAGTTGCCTCTAATGCATTAATGTCATTATAAATATTAATCATGTATACAATCTCCTTTTTAAATAAAGTAAACGATTAAACCTTGCACAATCCCAATCAATCCACCAAGAACTGCACCTAGTACCGTAATCATTTTAAATTCACGTTTAGAAATGCCTAATACAAGCTCCTCTAATTTTTCTACTGGGAAGGAATCAACCTGCTCTCGCACAACTTCTTGTAAATTTAAACGCTTAAGTACATCCTCTAGCTTTGCTTCTGCCTTACTAAAGCCCTTTTCAATGGCTTGTGGAATAACTTGGCGCTTTACCCACTCATTACCCTCAGGCCAGTAATAGGAAATAGGATGATTTAAACGCTCTGCAATGGCTAATTGCTCTTTTACATAGACTTGTAATTTCGCTAATAACGGTTCAAATTGGATATCCTGTAAAAAGTCCATTGCTGGTCGATCTTTTAGCTTTTCCAATTCCTGTGTAAATATTTTCGTTAGCAATGTTGTTGTACCCGGAGCCTGTAAAAACTTTATAAGCTCCCGTTGAACTTTTCCAACAAGTGAAGAGGAATCTCCTAAAAACATGCTAATCATGCCGCCAAGAGAGCCTTTTGTGGAGAGAAAGTCATCAATCATCGCCTTAATTGTCATTTCGCCTTCAGGTGATAAAAAATAATCCTCACCCTTCTCTAAAATATGACCAACAACTACAGGAATTTTAGCATCAATCGTTTGTTGAATATCAGCAGATAGCAGTGTGCGAATTGATTTTGTAGATAGTGTATTCTTCACTGATGCAAATTGTCCCTCTACAATCGCTTCTACTTTTTGCTCAATCGTTGCTGGCATATGCGCAAACCCAGCTAAGTTTAACCAATCCTGAATTGTTTTATCATTTGTAAAGATCGTTTCTTCCACCTTTGTCTGTACAAGATGCTCAAGCTTATCTTGCATATCCTTGGAGAAAAATTTCTTTCTAAAAGTTTCAGGTGTTAATAAGTAATTGACAACTGTTAAACCAAGCTGCCTCGCTAATTCATCACGTCTTTTCGGGATAAGGCCCGGTGTAAATGGTACGCGCCAATTTTTAATATATATTGCTTTATATGGACGAAAAAGCATTTTAATGGCTAAGTGATTGGTTACGCCACCAATGGCAGCACCAATAATTGCCATAAAAAGTAATGTTACTAGAAAATTATCCATTTGCATCCTCTCATTTCACTTGTATTCACGCTTGACGTATTTTGTCGTCTTCTGCATACATTATAGCAGAGCAATGATTTTCAACGAAATAAATACCCCTTTTAAAATGTAAAATATGAATAGTTGCAAAATTACTATTATCCCTGAATAATATGAACTACATATCGATAGAAAAGAGGTTTGATGATGATTCAGCATTTTAGCTTTAAACCATTATTTGAAAATACGCAGCTTCCCGGATGGACAATTTCCTTTTTTTATGAGCGAGAACGTTATACAGCAGAATATTTAAAGGATGGTATGATTCAATGGACAGGACCTATTCCACCCAACGAAGAACATGTAAAAAAAATGATTCATGACCTCATGCTATACCATGTTTATGATTAACAGCATAGGATTTAATGCAATGCATATAAGTACAAAGGAGCAGCCCTATAGATTGGATAGGACTGCTCCTTATTATTAGACAAAATAGTTTATTTAAAAAATCCACACACTATAGCACTTTTGAGATTTTTGACGTGTCATTTAATATAGGATGCACATGCTTTATTTCCTAAATAAACTATTTTTACTATATTTTTAAAATCATCATATAGCTATACTATTTTCAATTTATATGATATGTAAAGGTGGACATCTATTCAAAAAAGCTACTGAAAAACAGCGAAAAAAACGTTGTCAATATTTGTGTTTTCCTTGTAAATAATTTATGATTGAAACATCCAACAATTTTTTAAATCATAGGAGGTGTACACTTTGTTTACTTCCCTCATTCGGGCGGGGACAAAGGGATTATTTGGACGGAGACATATTGGAGATAACCATTAGGTTGGCGGCATTCGCCCTACTTATTATAATGACAGGATTTTTCGTTGCAACTGAATTTGCAATCGTTAAAGTAAGAGCTACCCGCATTGATCAATTGCTCGCAGAAGGGCATAAAAAAGCGAAAAATGCAAAACGTGTTGTTTCAGATTTAGACGAGTACTTATCTGCTTGTCAGCTAGGTATTACAATTACTGCACTTGGTTTAGGTTGGCTTGGTGAACCTACATTTGAAATTATTTTACACCCGGTGTTTGAATTTCTAAATTTAAGTGGTAGTATAACGTCTATCCTTTCATTCATACTTGCATTCTCACTCGTAACGTTTATGCATGTTGTTATTGGGGAGTTGGCGCCAAAAACATTAGCCATCCAAAAAGCAGAATTTGTTACATTAAACTTTTCTGGCGCATTAATTTTATTCCACAATATTACGTATCCCATCATTAAGCTATTAAATGGCTCTGCTCGTGCCTTAACTGGTCTTTTTGGCTTAAAAATGATGTCAGAATCAGAAGTAGCCCATACAGAGGAAGAGCTGCGTATGATTTTATCGGATAGTTTAAAAGGTGGAGAAATCAATAACGCAGAATATGAATATGTGAACAGTATTTTTGAGTTCTCAGATCGTCTTGCAAAGGAAATTATGGTTCCTCGAACTGAAATTGTCGGTATTGAAAAAGAGCTGACAATTAAAGAAGTGTTCGATTTAATGGGTGTTGAGCAGTATACTCGTTATCCAATTATTGATGGTGATAAAGACCATATTATTGGCTTGGTCAATATGAAGCACTTATTAACCGCTTACATTAAAGACCCTAAAAATGGCGATAAACCTGTTATTGATTATATGCAGCCTATTATTCGTGTAATGGAAACAACGCAAATTAACGATTTATTACTAAAAATTCAACGTGAACGTATTCATATGGCTATTTTAATGGATGAATATGGTGGAACATCTGGCTTAGTAACAATCGAAGATATTATCGAGGAAATTGTCGGCGATATTCAAGATGAATTCGATGAAGATGAAGTTCCAGAAGTACAAGAAATTGCAGAAAATCATTTTATTTTAGATGCTAAAATGCTGCTTGAAAATGTAAATGATATGCTTGGTACTGACATAGAAGATGATGATATTGATACGATTGGCGGTTGGTTTATGACAAAGCGCTTTGATGCTGTCGAAGGAGATAGCATTCAGGAGCAGGGTTATAAATTTATTGCCAAAGAATTAGATGGTCACCATATTTTATACTTAGAAGTTCTGAAATTGCCTGAAAGTGATTTATTAAATAAAATTGACACAGTAATTGACTAATGTGACTTTACCTTATTACCCTTATCGTGATACGATTATAAGCACACTTAGATGATTTAGGCTATAAAAATGGTTTTTCGCTCACACTCTATAAGGGTGGGAGCAAATACTGTCATAATAAATAGAAAACGACTCCCTTTCTCAAAGGGGGTCGTTTTCTAATGTTCGAAAGTTTTGTGAGGAGGAAACAATATGGAGCTTTATACAAATTTACGTCAAGGGGAAAAAGGCGCTTGGTTATCCATTGGTACATATTTAATCTTAAGTTCCATTAAGCTTACAATTGGCTATACTGGGACCTCTGAGGCATTAAAGGCAGATGGGTTAAATAATACTACAGATATTATTGCCTCTATCGCCGTATTGGTTGGCTTACGTATTGCACAAAGACCACCTGATTCCAATCACCAATATGGACATTTACGTGCCGAAACGGTTGCATCTTTAGTAGCATCCTTTATTATGCTTATTGTTGGCCTTCAAGTATTAATTAACTCGTTACAACACCTTTGGGAGCCTACAGGGACAACACCTTCTCTGTTAACAGCCTATGTCGCTATCGGCAGTGCTGCTGTAATGTATGTAGTATATCGCTATAATTTGGCACTCTCTAAGAAAATTAAAAGTGCCGCTGTGAAAGCAGCCGCCTTTGATAATCGTTCAGATGCACTTGTTAGTATTGGTACAGCCATTGGAATTTTTGGCGCAATTTTTGGCTTCCCTATTATTGATTCTTTAACAGCGCTTATTGTTGCTTTTTTAATTATCAAAACAGCTGTTGAAATTTTTTGGGAGGCTGTTCAAAGCCTTACAGATGCCTTTGATATTGAGGAAGTTGAAACATTATCTGTTTTAATTCAAAATGTAGATGGTGTTATGGAGCTTTTAGACTTTAAAGGACGTGCACATGGTAATATGTACTTCATTGATGTAACGGTTACTGTTGACCCTTATTTAAATGTATTTGAAAGTCATCGTATTACAGAGGAAATTGAACATACCATTATGCGTGAAAACCGTTTTTGCCAGGTTCTTGTCCATATTGAACCATATATTGAAGCAATCCCTCCGCAAAACAATGATAAGTCTCCTACCCATTAAGTGGTAGGGGACTTTTTATTATTTAATCGCAATATAAATATCTACCTGTGCCTTTTGAGGATTTGTGCATCGTTCATCATAAACCTCAAAGTCGCCAGTATAAGTTCGCTCTACTTCAGCGCTTGCAAACCATGCCCAAATATCTTGCCATGTCTGAATAACAATCTCTGGTATTGTACCCGTTTGAGAAGTGAATACAGCATACTTAGCTGCCGGTATTGTTTTTAATACCATACCTGCAGGAGCCTCATTTGTATTGGACACCTCTACACCAAGTGTAATTGTATAATCCCCATTAACATCTGTTGCATAGTCTGAATATAAGCCATAAATCGTTGCATTATGCCGATTAGCAATTTGACCAATTATATTTTGCTGATAAAAGTCTGTCCATAGCTGCGAAATTTTAGCTTGTGCTGTTATTTCCTGAGCATTACTTGTTTCCTCCGCAATTCCCATAATATAAAATGCAGGTCGTTCTACTACTTTTGGCTCTGATGATTTATTTTTTCTCCAGCGCTTTAAATCTGGCAACACAGCTACTAGCATATGACGTGCTTCCTTTTCAGCCATGCCATTGTCCTTTAAATATGGTACACAAATTTCTACCATCTCTTCAATTGTTATAGTTGGCTGTGTAAACTCGCCTTCCTGATAGCAATATCGACAATAATCCTTATTGATACTGCCTCCTTTTTCAGTTCCTAATAATGCCTCAGTCGTTAATGGCATACTACAGCTTTGACAATAGCTTTGCATCATTACCTCCACCCTTCACTTTATTTATTCCTACTATAGCGAAGGAAACCTGACAGCTGTCTGTCAGCAATTATTTGGATTTTTATATAAATGGAGAATTTCTTGTGCGCGCTGTTGGATAATCTCTTGTAAATAGAGTGGCTCAATGATTTTTATACGATGACCAAAGCTAAGCAAAAAGCCATAAAGCCACTCATCCTCTGGTATCTCTATTGAGATGATGGCATGCTCATGATCGATATGCTCAGCCCCAAATGATTCCTCGACAAGTGTTGTGATAGCTCTGTCAAAAGAAATGACCAAATTAACCGTATTTTCTGGCTGATGCCATTCTGTACTCCATGGTAGCTCAGATAAATGTACTTCCTTGCGTTCAAAGGTCATCAGTTGCTGCTGTAAATTTTTTATTCTTGCAAGTTTAAATAGACGAAAATCTTGTCTTAATGTGCAATAGCCATATAAATACCATACCCGCCCCTTGTGTACTAATGTATGTGGCTCAACAAAGCGATTGGTTAGCTTACCATGTGTAGTTGAGTAGCTAAAACTTACATATTGACCATTTTTAATAGCTGCTTTTAATAATGTAAGCTGCTTCTTAAAAAGAGAATTTGGTCCCCATGGACTTAAGTCTATTAATAGATGCTCCATAGATTGTTTACTATCATCATCTGCAATGCTTGTTAATTTTTCAAGGACTGCCTCTGCATGTAAATCCTCATACCCCGTCAATGCACTTTTAATGGCTATCGATAATGATGTAAGCTCATCCTTCGTTAAAACTTGCTTATCCATACGATAGCCCTCCATTAAATAAATACCACCATTCACCCCTTGCTGGCTTATAACAGGAATCCCCGCACAACTAAGTGTGTCAATATCTCGATAGATTGTACGAACAGATACATTAAATAGCTCTGCTAACTCTTGTGCCTTAATTTTTTTACGATTTACTAAAATCATCGTCATTGTCAGCAATCGTTCTAATTTCATGGTGGAGCTCCTTTCTATATATATTTCATTATGCCTATCATTGTTCATATCTTAATTCCTAATACATTGTCCATTTAAGTATTGTTTAAGTTTTATTTAAGTCAAATGTACTATAATACGCCTAGTAAATTATTACAATATAAGATAAATAATACTTGTTATTAATACTATCTAATATGTTTTTGCTACATCCATGCTGTTTTATTTTTTATAAGAATTGTTTAATCATTATAACTGCAACTAGATGTTACATGATAGTTATACAATTCTTTCAATTCTCTTAACATAATCTATAGATTATTTTTGGCGATGCCATTCATCATACAGAATATTTTAAGACTCCCTAGAATAACTTGGCGCTCGTCTATAATAAATATCCTTTCATTGAAGTCAATTTTTTAACAAAAAAAATAAATAATTTTCTATTTTCATGCTTTTTCCTTATCTAGAAAAAGACTTCTCAACCAAAATAAGCTAGAGTTTAATAGTTTTCAATTTAATTGTAAAAAGGAGAGTTTGATATGATTCGAGCCATTTTACTAGATAATGAACCTTTAGCTTTACATTATTTTCAAAATAAACTACAAGCCTTTCAACAAATACAGGTCATTCAAGCCTTTACAAGTGTGGAGTCATTTTTGAATGAACTACCAATGATAGAGTTTGACGTTATATTTTTAGAGGTAAAGCTACAAGAACTTTCTGGACTTGAAATAGCTGATATTGTTAAAACAGATCGCCCCTATATAAGCATTGTATTTATTACTTCCTATCAGGAATTTGCATTACAAGCCTATGAAATTGGAGGTCTTGATTACTTATTAAAACCTATTAATCATACACGTTTAGCAAAAACAGTAGCCCGTATTGAACATGAATTCTCGATTCAGCAAATGCTACAGCAAAATACTCATACTATACTTAATGTACAATGCTTTGATCAATTTGCTGTTTATAGCAATAATCGCTTAGTTCCATTTAAAACAGAAAAAACAAAGGAATTATTTGCTTATTTTATTTTGCATCCTAATATACCAATTCATAGAGATTATTTAATTGAAATTTTATGGCCAGAGTTAGACTATGTACGAGCTAAATCCAATCTTCATACGGCACTCTCATATTTAAGAAAAGCTTTAAATACGATCGGCTATGATAACTGTATTATTTTTTCAAATAAATATTATATTTTTGAAAAACCAAATATTCTATGTGATTTATACGATTTCCAAAAATTTCATGAGGAATTTACAAAATTGAAATCTCCGCCTATTTCATTGATTCATCAATGTCTTGCTATTTATAAAAATGGCTTGTTTGTATATGATGATTATGAGTGGGCTACTACTTATAAAGATAAATTAACAAAATCATACATAGAGTTATTAGAAAAAGGATTTCAAATAACCGTCTTTTCTGACACGGAAAAAGCCATGGATTTTTTAAATAGATTATTAGAGTATGACCCCTATAATGAGCAAAAGCTTGAGCACTATTTATATACATTAATCCAGGCAGGGCTTCATAAGCAGGCATATGAGGTTTTTCAAACATATCGACAAAAATTAAAGGAAGATTTAGCGTTAGCACCAAGCTCTACATTATTAGAAATATCTAAAAAATTATTTGCACAGCATAAATAGCATCATATAAAAACGACGGGCTACTACACATTTGTAGAAACTCGCCGTTGCCGTGTTAAATGCCGCTACCTTCTGTTAGACCGTGCTTAACAGCATATAATGCTGCTTGTGTTCGGTCTTGTACTTGGAGCTTTGTAAAAATATTTGAAATATGTGTTTTCACCGTTTTTTCTGTTACAAACAATGAAGCCGCAATTTCACGATTACTTTTTCCTTTTGTTAGCTCAGCCAATACGTCCTGTTCACGTGGTGTCAGCGGATTTAATAAATGTGGGGCATTTTGAGATTCTTGGCGCTCCATTTCAAGCGTTGTTGTGGCGTCAGGATGTAATGTATTTTCGCCACGCATAATACGACGAATCGCTAAGACTAATTCATCAGGCTCAATATCCTTTAATTGATAGCCTGCTGCCCCAGCCTCCATTGCTGGCACTACATGATCTCGATCAGAAAAGCTTGTTAGCATTAAAATTTCAATTTGCGGAAATCTTGCTTTAATGCGTTTTGTAGCCTGAATACCATCCATTTCAGGCATCACTAAATCCATTAGAATAATATCTGGTTGAATGCTTTCTGCCAAAGCTACAGCTTCATGCCCATTTTTTGCCTCTCCCACAACTTCAATATCCTTTTGTGTCTTTAAAAAAAACAATAGTCCTCGACGCACCACATGATGATCGTCTGCAATTAATACACGTATCATGTCCTCTCCCCCTTAATACGGCAAGCGGATTAGCAGTTCCGTGCCCTTGCCAAGCTCACTTACCCAATCAGCAGTGCCACCCACTGATTTTGCACGATCTTTAATGGATTGTAAGCCCATTGATAATAACTTTATATTGTTATCAATAACAAAGCCTCGTCCCTCATCACGAATAACAAGTAAAATATCTGTTGATGTCACCGTAATATACAATGCCGCTTCTAGCACACCTGCATGACGGCGCACATTATTGAGTGCCTCTTGCGCTACACGAAATAATGTTTCTTCAATACGTGAGGGAAATTGCAGTACACCTGAAACAGTAATATGCAATTTTAAGCCAAGCATCTCAGCATATACTTTAATCGCTTCCAATAAGCCATTTTCTAAGCCCTTTGGTCGCAGTTGCCAAATAAGTGCACGCATTTCTGTTAGGGCATCCTGTGTCAATTGCTGTATTTCCTTAAATGTTTCTTTAATATCGCTATCCTCTGTCATTTCAATTCCTGCTCTTGCGGTTAATGTTACAGAAAATAATAGCTGATTAACAGAATCATGTAAGTCACGTGCTAGACGGTTACGCTCCTTAACAAGTGCCATTTCCTGCTCTTGCTTTGTCAGTAAAATACGCTTAATGGCAGAGCCCATTTGAAACGCCACTGATTCCAATAAGGCTAGCTCCTCCTCTGAAAAGCGCACCGTATCCTTCGATGCAACATTTAA